>NZ_VMLA01000009.1:0-30748 GCF_013276425.1 Streptococcus sp. 3874
GAATGAATTTGATTGCTGGCATTATCAATCATGAACTAGGATTCTAGTTTTGCAGGAAGTCTAATAAAGAAATAGAGATGGGACTGGGATAATGCCCAGTCCCATTTTTTATCAAAAAGTAATGAGATCAAAAATGTGGGAGTGATGAAATGAAGATTATAGGGATCGATATTGGCGGAACAACAATTAAGGCAGATTTATACGATGATTTTGGAACGAGTTTAAATCAGTTCAAAGAGATAGAAACAATTATTGACTATGATTTGGGAACGAACCAGATATTAAATCAGGTCTGTGATTTAATTGGTGAGTATATTTTAAATTATTCAATTGATGGTGTTGGGATTTCCACTGCTGGAGTTGTTAATGCTAATACAGGAGAAATCATCTATGCAGGCTATACAATACCAGGGTATATCGGAGTAAACTTTACTTCCGAAATAGAAAAACGTTTTGGGTTGTCTACTTTTGTTGAAAATGATGTTAATTGTGCTGAATTAGGTGAATTGTGGAAGGGACAAGCCAAAGATAAGAAAAATGTAGTAATGGTTACTATTGGAACAGGTATAGGAGGCAGTATTATTGTCAATGAACAAATTGTTAACGGATTTAAGATTTGGAGATAAAGTCGCTAAAGAAACTTTTGAAATTTTTGTAGAAAATCTAACAAAAGGTTTATTAACGATTTCTTATCTACTTAATCCAGAAATTCTCATATTAGGAGGTGGGATTCTGGCTAAAAAGGATATTTTGTTACCTGAAATTCAAAGTTCTTTAGCTAAAAATGCAATGGATAATAGGTTTTTGCCTAAAAATGTTGTGGCAGCTACATTAGGAAATGAAGCTGGTCGTATAGGAGCTGTAAAAAATTTCTTAGATAGAGTTTCTAATAAATAGTGTAAAAGATAAGGAGGTGTCACAATGACTAGCTCTGTATTTTCGACAATGCAAGATATTGAGAATGTTGCAACCGATATTATAAAATCATATGATAATGAGATTTATACGTATAAAGCTGTCTCCCAAGAAGAATTGGAAAAACTAGAAAAAAGTTATGATGAAAAAAGTCACGAAGAATTAATTTCAATAGAAAGCAATTTAGAAATGAAACAACAGAACCTCATTGATGAGGTTAATAAAACAATCAAGGAAAATGATGCAAAGATTCAGTATATTTCATCAAGTAGGAGAGGAGAATTTGTAGAAAAAATTATTGGTAGGGTGGTAGAAAAATATGGCTATTAGTCAGATGAAAAGAATTTCTCTACTATTTACTAAGAGTAGTCTTGATGATGTTTTAAAAACTATTCAAGAACTAGAGTCAGTGCAGTTCCGTGATTTAAAGGTTCAGGATAACTGGTCAGAAGCTCTAGAAAAAGATGAGGTTGTATTTCCAACTATTCAAATTTCTCATACTTCTAATTCCAATCATGGGGTTATTGAAGGAAATGATGCCTTGACTTATTTGATGAATAAACAACAACATTTGGAAGCAACTGTAGAGAAATTACAAGAATACCTACCGAAAGAAAACACGTTTAAGTTATTACAGCAACCTCCGATAACAACCTTTTATGAAGAATTAGAAAAATTTGGTAAAGCTAATGTTGCTGAGGGTGTTCTTAAAAAAGTGAATCATCAAATAAACAGAGTTCATGAATTAGAAAGACACATTCAAAGTAATAATGAGGAAATAGAGAGATTAATAAAGTGGGAAAAATTAGAAATTATTCCTGCGTATTTAGAACAATTCTCTTTCTGTAAAGGAAAAGTCGGAACAATTCCAAGGACTGTAGATAATCGCTTATACAATAGTTTTTTAGAAAACAATGTTGAAGTTCAAGAAATATTTTCTAATGATAGAGAGTACGGTGTTGTTGTTTTCTATCAGTCCAGTTGCTCTATTGATTTTGATGAATACTTATTTGAACCATTTGATTATTCTAGAAAGGAATTACCGAAGCAGCGAGTAGTAGATTTGGATCAAAAAAACATGCAGTTAATAACTGAAAAAGAGAATATTATCGCATCGTTGCAAGATTCAAAGAAAAATTTGATAGATTTACAATGGCAAATAGACTATATTTTATCTATCTATGCTCGTCAAATCTCTAAGAATAATCTTTTGAGCACTCCGCATCTAGTTGCATTAGAAGGATGGATAGAAGAAACCCGTATTTTATATTTTATAAAAGTTATGGATGAGCGTTTTGGACATTCTATTTATATTTATGAATCTGAAACATTGACGGATAATCAAGATGAAATACCTATCAAATTAACGAATCATTCTTTAATTGAACCATTTGAATTATTGACAGAAATGTATGCTCTGCCCAAATATTATGAGAAAGATCCTACACCTGTATTAGCACCATTTTACTTTACATTTTTTGGAATGATGGTTGCTGATTTAGGCTATGGTTTACTATTGTTTTTAGGAACAATGTTAGCATTAAAAAATTTTCATCTACCTTCAGCGACTAAGAGATTTTTAAAATTCTTTAATATATTAGGGGTAGCCGTTGCAATTTGGGGTGGAATCTATGGCTCATTTTTTGGATATGAGTTGCCATTTCATCTGATATCTACAACCTCGGATGTCATGACTATATTAGTAGTGTCAGTTGTGTTTGGATTTATTACAGTATTTGTAGGTTTGTTAGCTTCAGGACTACAAAAAGTAAGAATGAAGAAATATGCAGAAGCATATAATTCAGGATTTGCGTGGTGTGTTATTCTGCTTGGCTTGTTATTTATTGCTGTCGGAATGTTGATGCCTGATATGAGACCGTTATTTGTATTAGGGAAATGGGTATCTATTTTTAATGCTGTGGGGATTTTGATTGTTTCTATTATTCAAGCCAAAAGCTTGTCAGGTATTGGAGCAGGATTGTTTAATCTATATAACATTTCATCTTATATAGGTGATTTAGTTAGTTTCACTCGATTGATGGCATTAGGATTATCTGGAGCAAGTATAGCATCAGCTTTCAATTTAATTGTTGGTTTGTTTCCGGGGACATTGGCTAAACTGACAATTGGATTAGTATTATTCATTCTTTTACATGCGATCAATATTTTTCTATCGTTACTATCAGGATATGTTCATGGAGCACGTCTGATATTTGTTGAATTTTTTGGTAAGTTTTATGAGGGTGGAGGAAAACCATTTCAACCTTTGAAGGCTTCTGAGAAATATATTAAGGTTATTACAAAGAATTAATGGAGGATATATATAATGGAACATTTAGCAACTTATTTTTCAACCTATGGAGGAGCTTTCTTTGCTGCATTGGGAATTGTATTGGCGGTTGGATTAAGCGGTATGGGGTCTGCTTATGGAGTTGGTAAGGCTGGGCAATCTGCCGCAGCTTTACTGAAAGAACAGCCAGAAAAATTTGCCTCAGCTTTGATATTGCAACTACTGCCCGGAACACAAGGATTATATGGTTTTGTTATTGGAATTTTGATTTGGTTGCAATTAACTCCAGAACTTCCTTTAGAAAAAGGCGTTGCTTATTTCTTTGTAGCTCTTCCAATTGCTATTGTAGGATACTTTTCGGCTAAGCATCAAGGAAATGTAGCAGTAGCGGGAATGCAAATATTGGCTAAAAGACCAAAAGAATTCATGAAGGGAGCAATTTTGGCTGCCATGGTAGAAACCTATGCAATTCTTGCCTTTGTCGTATCATTCATTTTGACCCTTCGTGTATAAGAAATTAATTTGCTATTCAAAGGAGGAGTCTAAATGAGCAATTTAGAAAACTTACGAGAGTCTGTTATTGAACAAGTTCATGAAAAAGGGCGTATGAAATTATTGGATTCCAAAAAGAAGATTGATGATGAATTTGAAATGCAAAAGTTGGTCATTGTAAAGAAAAAAGAAGCTGAACATGAACGAAAGTTAAAAGAATTACAACAGAAATATCAAATAATTTTTCAACAATTAAAAAATAAGGAACGCCAATCAACGTTAGTATCAAAACAGAAAATATTAAAAGAACTTTTTCAATCTGCTTTAATAGAAATGGAATCTTGGAGTGCAGATAAAGAAATGGAGTTCATCTATCGAATTCTGGAACGATATTCACAACAAGAGGTCATAGTAACTTTTGGGGAGCGGACTTTAGCTAAATTCAATTTGGAACAATTAGAGAAATTGAAATTCTCTTTTCCAAATCATTTATTTAGTGAGCAGCCTATCTCAAATGAATCAGGCCTACTTATTTCAATAGGTAAAATTGATGATAACTATTTGTATAAAACATTAATTGGATTGATTTCTAAGGAAGAAAGTTCAAGTATCGCAAATCAAATTTTTATCAATTAAGGATGAAATTGGTTAATCCTTCTTAGAAATTTGGAGTATTCCAATAAAATTAGAAAGGTATTTTATGGATACTAATCTTTTTTCAAAAATAAATACGACGATTTCGGTAAAAGAAAACGATTTTATTACAGAAGAAAAATTTCAAAAAATTATACAATCCAAAGATATGGAGACATTGGCATTTATCTTAGAAGCAACTCCCTATCATTTATCGATTGACGTTTTAGAAAATCCTAGTCAGACAGAGACTTCGCTAATGACAAAATTAGTCAATGATTATAGATGGGCCTATGCTGAAAGTCCGTCTGATAAAATTGTGACTTTATTTGCTTTACGATATGTTTATCATAATATCAAAGTCTTATTAAAATCTAAGGCGGCAATTAAGAAAGATTTTTCTAAATTATTAATTCCAATAGGGATTTTTGATATAGAAAGTTTAAAACATTTAGTTTCTTCCTTACATTCAGATACACTTCCTGATTTTATGGTTCATGAAGTAGAATCAATTTGGAATGAGTATGAAACTTTTAATAATATTCGTGTACTTGATGTCGGAGCTGATCTAGCATATTTTAAACATCTGAAACTTTTATCTAATGAGTTAGATGAGGTGCTGTCTCAGGTTATTGTCGCAATGATTGACTTTTATAATATTATTACTGTAAAACGTGGTTTATCTCAAAATAAGAGTCATGGGGATATTTTACAATTACTTTCAGATGAAGGAAGTATTTCTTCCAAAGAATTTATATACATTGTAGAAAATCAAGAAATATTTGTGTGGTTCAATAAAATAAATCCAAGCTTAGATTCAATCTTTTCAACTTATGAATTGAAGATGCAGGACGCAACAATTTCATCTTCTGATTTAGAATTTTTATGTGATTTATTATTGTATAAAACTTTAGATCAAGGAAGGTACAATGTAGATGGGCCGTTAGTACTTGCTAGATATTTATTGGGATGTGAGTTTGAAGTAAAGAATCTCAGAATGATTATATCAGCTCTTCAAAATACAATTCCCTTTGAATCAATAAAAGAAAGGATACGCCCGCATTATGAAAGCTAAAAAGTATAAAATTGGCATAATTGGTAGCCGTGATATTATTTTACCCTTTAGCATGATTGGGTTTGATATATTTCCTGCCTATCAAGAACAAGAAGCTACAAATACTCTAAGAAAATTAGCTCAATCTGATTATGGTGTCATTTATATCACTGAAGACATTGCTTCAATGATATTAGATACAATTCGCCATTATGATTCCCAAGTTGTGCCTGCTATTATTTTATTACCGACTCATAAACCAGGTTTAAATCTAGGATTAAAACGTATAGAGGATAATGTAGAGAAAGCAGTAGGACACAATATTTTATAATAATATACAAAATTATCTGTAATATTATTCTATAATTTTTGGACTTAGTAAGGAGAATAACTTTGACTCAAGGGAAGATTATAAAAGTATCGGGACCTCTAGTTATTGCATCAGGTATGCAGGAGGCTAATATTCAAGATATTTGCCGTGTAGGTAAGCTAGGGTTAATCGGTGAAATTATTGAAATGAGAAGAGATCAGGCATCTATCCAAGTCTATGAAGAAACATCTGGTCTTGGTCCGGGAGAACCTGTTGTTACAACTGGAGAACCTCTCTCGGTTGAATTAGGGCCAGGATTGATTTCTCAAATGTTTGATGGCATACAACGCCCATTAGATCGATTTAAATTGGCTACTCATAATGATTTTCTAGTTCGTGGGGTAGAAGTTCCAAGTTTGGATAGAGATATTAAGTGGCATTTTGATTCTACTATAGCAATTGGTCAAAAAGTGAGTACGGGTGATATTCTTGGAACTGTCAAGGAAACCGAGGTAGTTAATCATAAAATTATGGTTCCTTATGGAGTATCTGGCGAAGTCGTTTCTATTGCATCTGGTGATTTTACAATTGATGAAGTTGTATATGAAATAAAAAAATTGGACGGTAGTTTCTATAAAGGAACGCTTATACAAAAATGGCCTGTTCGCAAGGCGCGTCCTGTTTCTAAACGTTTAATCCCAGAAGAACCATTAATCACAGGTCAACGAGTTATTGATACATTCTTTCCAGTAACCAAAGGGGGAGCAGCAGCTGTTCCTGGACCGTTTGGAGCAGGAAAGACAGTTGTACAACACCAAGTAGCTAAATTTGCTAATGTTGATATTGTTATTTATGTCGGTTGTGGAGAACGTGGAAATGAAATGACGGATGTACTGAATGAGTTTCCTGAGTTGATTGACCCTAATACCGGACAATCAATTATGCAACGGACAGTTCTGATTGCTAATACTTCAAATATGCCTGTTGCTGCTCGTGAGGCTTCAATTTATACAGGAATTACCATGGCTGAGTATTTTCGTGATATGGGCTACTCTGTCGCCATTATGGCTGATTCGACTTCACGTTGGGCAGAAGCGCTACGTGAAATGTCAGGACGTCTAGAAGAAATGCCTGGGGATGAGGGTTATCCTGCTTATCTGGGAAGTCGTATCGCTGAATATTATGAAAGAGCGGGACGTTCTCAGGTTCTAGGGCTTCCAGAACGTGAAGGAACGATTACTGCTATTGGAGCTGTATCGCCACCCGGTGGAGATATTTCAGAACCAGTTACTCAAAACACTTTACGGATTGTGAAAGTTTTTTGGGGGCTTGATGCTCCGTTGGCACAGCGACGTCATTTTCCTGCAATTAACTGGCTTACATCTTATTCACTCTATAAAGACAGTGTGGGAACTTATATAGATGGTAAAGAGAAGACAGATTGGAATAGTAAAATAACTCGTGCGATGAACTACTTACAACGGGAATCTAGTTTAGAGGAAATTGTTCGTCTTGTTGGAATTGATTCTCTGTCTGATAATGAACGACTAACGATGGAAATTGCTAAACAAATTCGAGAAGATTATTTGCAACAGAACGCTTTTGATTCGGTAGATACATTCACTTCGTTTGCAAAACAAGAAGCAATGCTAAGTAATATCCTAACTTTTGCTGATCAGGCAAATCATGCTCTAGAGTTGGGTTCTTACTTTACAGAGATTATGGAAGGTACCGTGGCAGTTCGAGACCGTATGGCGAGAAGTAAATATGTTTCAGAAGATAGATTAGATGAAATCAAAATTATATCAAATGAGATTACACATCAAATTCATTTGATATTAGAAACAGGAGGTCTATAAATGAGTGTTATAAAAGAATACAGAACTGCTAGTGAAGTTGTTGGGCCTCTTATGATTGTTGAACAAGTAAATAATGTGTCTTACAATGAGTTAGTTGAAATTCAACTTCATAATGGAGAAATTCGTCGTGGACAAGTTTTAGAGATCCACGAAGATAAAGCAATGGTTCAGCTTTTTGAAGGATCTAGTGGAATAAATTTAGAAAAGTCTAAAATTCGTTTTGCTGGTCATGCATTAGAATTGGCTGTATCTGAGGATATGGTTGGTCGTATTTTTAATGGGATGGGAAAACCAATTGATGGTGGACCAGATTTAATTCCAGAGAAATATTTAGATATTGATGGTCAAGCTATTAATCCTGTATCTAGAGATTATCCAGATGAATTTATTCAGACAGGGATCTCCTCTATTGATCATTTGAATACTCTTGTACGTGGTCAAAAATTACCAGTATTTTCAGGTTCGGGCTTACCTCATAATGAATTAGCTGCTCAGATAGCAAGACAAGCGACTGTTTTAAATTCTGATGAAAATTTTGCGGTTGTATTTGCAGCAATGGGTATTACTTTTGAAGAAGCTGAGTTCTTTATGGAAGACCTCAGAAAAACAGGAGCGATCGATCGTTCAGTCTTATTTATGAACTTGGCAAATGATCCTGCAATTGAGCGTATTGCAACTCCCCGCATTGCTTTAACTGCGGCAGAGTATCTAGCTTTTGAAAAAGATATGCATGTTCTAGTTATCATGACGGATATGACTAACTATTGTGAAGCGTTACGTGAAGTCTCGGCAGCTCGCCGTGAAGTTCCAGGTAGACGAGGCTATCCGGGATATTTATATACAAATTTATCAACTCTATACGAAAGGGCTGGTCGCTTAGTTGGTAAAAAAGGTTCAGTGACACAGATTCCTATTTTAACAATGCCAGAAGATGACATAACACATCCAATTCCTGATTTAACTGGATACATTACTGAAGGGCAAATTATTTTGTCGCATGAGTTGTATAATCAAGGTTATCGTCCACCAATCAATGTTTTACCTTCTCTCTCTCGATTAAAAGATAAGGGATCTGGAGAAGGTAAAACTCGTGGAGATCATGCTCCAACTATGAATCAACTGTTTGCAACCTATGCTCAAGGGAAAAAGGTTGAAGAGTTAGCAGTAGTATTAGGAGAGTCGGCTTTATCTGATGTAGATAAATTGTATATGAGGTTTACAAAGCGCTTTGAAGAAGAGTACATCAACCAAGGATTTTATAAAAATCGAAATATAGAAGATACGTTGAATCTTGGGTGGGAATTACTATCAATTCTTCCTAGAACAGAGTTAAAACGTATCAAAGATGATTTGCTTGATAAATACTTACCTTTGGTAGAAGTTTAATCCAGAAATGGAGTGATTATCTATGGTACGTTTGAATGTAAAACCAACTCGTATGGAATTGAATAACTTAAAGGAACGTTTGAAAACAGCTGAACGTGGACATAAGTTATTAAAGGATAAAAGAGATGAATTGATGAGGCGATTTATTTCTTTGATTCGTGAGAATAATCAACTTCGGAAAGAAGTAGAAAGTTATCTAATTGATAATCTAAAATCCTTTGCAGTTGCTAAATCATTAAAGAATTCTCAAATGGTGGAGGAATTATTTTCAATTCCATCGAAAGAAATTGAATTATTTGTTGAGAAAGAAAATATCATGAGTGTAATAGTTCCTAGAATGTATATGAATATTACTTCTCAAAATGAGAACAGTGAATACAGCTATTTATCTTCTAATAGTGAAATGGATGATGTATTTGCTACAATGAATTGTTTAATTGATAAATTACTAAGACTGGCAGAAGTTGAAAAAACGTGTCAGTTAATGGCTGATGAAATAGAAAAAACACGTAGACGTGTAAATGGTTTAGAATATTCGATTATTCCAAACTTGTCAGAAACTATTCATTATATAGAATTGAAACTAGAGGAGGCAGAAAGAGCCAATTTAGTTCGGATTATGAAAGTGAAGTAGATCCTTTATTTAGATTATTAATTAGATGAACAAATATCAGCTTGGATAAGGCGGTAAGTCTTTCTAAGCCGTTTTTTAGTAATTCAATTCCTTTTTTTCAGTATGATAGTGGTATTATTTTAAGATACTTGAATTCTAACAATAATAACTTGAATTTTCAATATATAGTTCAACTTTTAATAGCATTTGTTATTATTTATTTCCCTTTGAGTCAACTATTACAGTTTTTGACACCTAATATTATTGTTCGTAGTATAGGAGGGGTGGTTGTTTCTATACTGCTTTCTATATTATATATGAGAGGAAGGACGAAATATGTTCTACGTAAATAGTTATGTTTTTGCTTATAAAAAAGAAGGTATAATGTATTTGCGTGGTCGGAGTATGCGGGAAATAGCTATAGAACCTCAAATTTCGCAAGAATTTATCAACGATCTATTTAATAGTTGTAAGGAACTATTAGAGATAGAAGAAGTATTAGGCAGTAAACTAACATTTGAACTATTAAATGAACAAATTTTAATTTCGGATGAGATAGATATTGATAGTAGCTATTCTAGAACTAAAGGTTGCTATTCGTTATTTTATAATGAAGAGTATAATAAAATACAGAATAAAACAGTATTAGTATTAGGAGCAGGAGCCTTAGGATGTTATATATCTCTAAGTCTAAGTATGTATGGAGTGAGGAAACTTATTGTCGCTGATTACGATATAATAGAACCATCAAATTTAAATAGGCAAATTCTTTATACAGAGTCGGATGTTGGTAAGGAGAAGATTAATGTTCTTTCTGAAAAAATACACAAGTATAATTCAGATGTTCAGGTAGTACCTATTTCTATTAAAGTTTCTTCAGTAGAAGAATGAGAAAACATTGTTGCGGAATATGGGAGTATAGATTTTATCGTTAAAGCAATTGATACGCCCATTGATATTATAAAAATTGTCAATCAATTTGCTGTATCGCATAAGATATCCTACATATCAGGAGGGTTTAATGGATGCTATCTTATTATTGATAATATATATATCCCTACCGTCGGTTCTTGCTTTGGTTGTCGGAATATAAACAAAGATATAAATAAGTACACTTTATCTGATAAGACAAAGTGGCCGACTACACCAGAGATGCCTGCTATTTTGGGAGGGATAATGACTAATTTAATAATTAAAATATTTCTGGGATGTTATAATGAAATCCTAATAGATAACGCTTACGTTTATAATATGAGAAATCATGCTCTAAGTCAAGAAAAATATGTTCTGGAAAACGGAGAATGTCCAATTTGTAAAAAAAAATAATAAAGTGAAAGATAACAATATTAGAGCGAAAACATTTATTCGTTCAGTTTGTTTTTGCTTATTATCAGGAGGAGTAGCTTTTTTATCTGCTATTGGGCAGTTCGCTGTTATAGAAACACAATTAATAGTATTGTTCTTGGGTATTATTTTTGCTATATATTATGCTTACTACAATAAAAATGTTCAAACATCATTGGAAAATATAGTATGGCTTTTTTCATCGTTTGAGATTTTATTTTTGCTTGTTAATTTTAGAACATTTATTCAGTTACCAGTGGATATTTTTATTGGTATGATAATATTTTTAATGCTGTGGATATTTATTATGTTAGGTATAGTGTGTCTTAGTTATTATATAACTTTATTATTTAGCAAGGAGGCTTAGTATGTTTAAAAAAATAGGTATAATGAGCGTTTGCATATATATAATTATTTTATACTGCTTGAGAATGTATCGTATTATCAATAATATTGAAACAATCTTGCTAACGGTTATATGCTTAATGTTATTGTTTTTTTTAAGACGTTTATTTGATAAAGATAAGTAAATAGATGTTAAGTAAAAATGTAGAATATAAAGGAGGTGCAATGAGTATGATTGAAGTTAGCCATTTATCAAAAAGTTTTGGTGATAAAATAGCTTTAAATAATATAAGCTTCACTGTTAAAGAAGGTTAGATTTAGGACCATCTGGTTCTGGAAAGACCACAACGATTAATATTCTGACTGGGCAGTTCCTTGCCGATAAAGGACAATCTATTATTTTGGGACAAAAATCTCAAAATTTAACAAGCGGTGAATTAAAGAGAATTGGATTGGTTGGCGATACAAGTGGATTTTATGAGAAAATGTCTCTGTATAACAATCTTCTTTTTTATAGTAAATTTTATAATATTAGTAAATCACGTGTTGATAATTTGTTAAAGCGAGTAGGATTATATGATAGTCGCAAGATGGTAGCAGGAAAATTATCCACTGGAATGAGGCAACGAATGCTTTTAGCACGAGCTCTTATCAACAACCCCGCTGTACTCTTTCTGGATGAACCGACCTCAGGTCTAGATCCCACAACTTCTCGAACAATTCATGAGTTAATTTTAGAATTGAAAACAGCAGGGACAACGATTTTTCTAACGACTCATGATATGAATGAAGCAACTCTTTTATGTGATTATGTTGCCTTATTAAATAAAGGGAAATTAGTTGAGCAAGGAGCTCCTTCTGAACTCATTCAAAGATATAATAAAGATAAAAAGATTAAGTTTACAGATTATAATGGGAATCAGATAACTTTTGATTTTACATCACTAGAACAGGTATCTCAGGCTGATCTGGAAAATATTTTTTCAATTCATTCATGTGAGCCTGCTTTAGAAGATATTTTTATCACATTAACAGAAGGAAAGCTAAATGCTTAAACGGTTTCTGGCTTTGGTATGGTTGCGTTGTCAAATTATCCTTTCCAATAAGAGTATTTTATTGCAAGTTTTAGTGCCTTTTGCTTTCACATATTTTTATAAATATCTTATGGAAACACAGGGGAAGGTCAACGATCAACAGGCATTAGTTCTTTTGATGATGTGTTTACCTTTTTCTTTGGCTTTGGCTGTTGGAAGTCCTATAACTATTATCTTGTCTGAAGAAAAAGAAAAGTACAATTTACAAACTCTTCTGTTGAGTGGTGTTAAAGGCTCCGAATACATTTTATCAACTATGTTTCTTCCTTTTTTGCTAACTTTTGTGATTATGGGAACTACTCCTCTTATTTTAGGAGTTACAATTGTACATACTTTTAATTATATTACAATCGTTCTTCTAACCTCTTTATCCATCATTTTATTCTATTTATTGATAGGTTTAACCGCGAAGAGCCAAGTAGTAGCTCAGGTTATCAGTCTTCCTGCTATGATTTTAGTTGCTTTCTTACCGATGCTATCTGGTTTGGATAAGACAGTTGCGAAGATAACAGATTATAGTTTTATGGGACTGTTTACTAAGTTTTTCACAAAATGGGAGGAATTTTCATGGAATAAAACTCTAATTCCTAATCTAACACTACTTATTTGGATTGTTCTTCTATTAACTTTAATTACGATAACTATTAGGAAAAAGAAAATTTCTTAATTGAGTTATTTTAATGATTATAAACACAAGTGGGAAGGAAAAAATGAACTGATCTTTTTGACAGCAATTCTACAGAATAGTCTTATTGCTATATTTTGATTTGAGTGTACGAAAAAAGAAAAATAACAATAGTGCTCATACTAATTGCAGAAGTTTTGGGTGATAAGATAACGGATAAATTGCAATAAAAAATGCAACATTTTTAAATCTCCTCTATAAGTGCTTCAAAAAGTGCTTCAAAACCTGTCTTGTAATCCAAGTATTTTTGGGGACGGTGATTAATAAGCTAGCAAAGCATCATTAAGGATTTTTTCGGTAATTGTTGCCAAATCGGTTTAAGAAAATACCCACGAAGAAGTCCATTCGCATTCTCATTACTTCCCCTTTGCCAAGATGAATAGGCATCCGCAAAATAAAACAGAATTCCCATTTGTTCAATTAAAGGGTAACAAGCAAACTCTTTTTCTCTGTCCGAAGTGAAAGTCTTTAACTATTCTTTTGGAAAGAGTCTTGTGAGGTGTTCAATAGCAGTCAACATGGATTTAGCTGTTTTTACTTGACAAGTGCTAGTAGAAATAATAGAATAATAGAAAACCTTTAAAGCAGTCCAGAGAGGCAGCTAAGGTTAGACGGTGAAAGGGTGGAGACTACCCATTTTTCGTGGAACCTTGCTGTTGGCAGGTTCCTTTTTTCGTGGCTTCTGTTGGCCAGACTCTCTCACTAGTAAAGGTAAAAGGAGAAACCTATGCGAGAACATCGTTCAATCATTGCTCTTGATTTTCCTAGTTTTGAGGCGGTCAAGGAATTTTTAGCTCTTTTCCCAGCAGAAGAAAGCCTTTATCTCAAGGTAGGGATGGAGCTTTATTACGCAGCGGGGCCTGAGATTGTGTCCTACTTAAAAGGTTTGGGTCATAGTGTCTTTTTGGATCTCAAACTTCATGACATTCCTAATACAGTCAAGTCAGCCATGAAGATCCTATCTCAGCTTGGTGTGGATATGACCAATGTTCATGCGGCTGGTGGTGTAGAGATGATGAAGGCTGCGCGTGAAGGTCTTGGAAGTCAAGCTAAATTGATCGCTGTAACTCAGCTCACATCAACGTCAGAAGCTCAGATGCAGGAGTTTCAAAATATCCAAACCAGTCTGCAAGAGTCTGTGATTCACTATGCCAAGAAGACAGCTGAAGCTGGCTTGGATGGTGTTGTTTGCTCGGCTCAGGAAGTACAAGTCATCAAGCAGGCTACCAATCCAGATTTTATCTGTCTGACACCAGGGATTCGTCCAGCTGGTGTTGCAGTTGGAGATCAAAAACGAGTCATGACACCTGCTGATGCCTATCAAATCGGCAGTGACTATATCGTAGTGGGACGTCCCATTACCCAAGCTGAGGATCCTGTTGCAGCTTATCATGCCATCAAGGATGAATGGACACAGGACTGGAATTAAAGAACTAGATTAGAAAAATAAAAGGAGAATACCATGACACTTGCTAAAGATATCGCTAGCCACCTCTTGAAAATCCAAGCCGTTTACCTCAAACCAGAGGAACCCTTCACTTGGGCATCTGGTATCAAGTCACCGATTTACACTGATAATCGTGTGACACTAGCCTATCCAGAAACTCGTACCCTAATTGAAAATGGTTTTGTGGAAGCTATCAAAGAAGCCTTTCCTGAAGTAGAAGTGATTGCAGGAACTGCAACAGCAGGGATTCCACACGGAGCCATTATTGCTGATAAGATGGACTTGCCTTTTGCCTACATCCGTAGCAAACCAAAAGACCACGGAGCTGGTAATCAAATCGAAGGTCGCGTAGCTCAAGGTCAAAAAATGGTAGTGGTTGAAGACCTTATTTCAACGGGTGGTTCAGTTCTTGAAGCTGTAGCAGCAGCCAAGCGAGAAGGAGCAGATGTACTTGGAGTTGTAGCGATTTTTAGTTACCAATTGCCAAAAGCAGATAAGAACTTTGCAGATGCTGGTGTGAAATTGGTGACGCTTTCTAACTACAGTGAACTCATCCACCTAGCCCAAGAAGAAGGCTATATCACGCCAGAAGGACTCGACCTTCTAAAACGCTTTAAGGAAGACCAAGAAAATTGGCAAGAGGTGTAAAAAAATCAAAAGACTAAAAGGTTAAAAATTATACTATTCTGTCATATCAGGTGTATGAATGACAAGATTCAAGTTGTTAATGTTTTTTTACGTCAATTGTTTCAGCTTTAGATTTGCTTGGCTTGCTCTCATATAAAAAGTAGCACACGTCATGAAAGTTACAAGGGTTAAAGTGTAATCCATAAATATTGTCAAATCCCTTTTCTGAGATGTTGGAATTTCTTGCTTATCCCAGTCTTTTCAGTGATTTGGCTCAGTGATCTTAGCGTCAGGTTCTTTTTAGTTTTGAAAGATTATCCGTGAATTTCTTGCTTATTTATGATAAAATGGGAGTATCGCAAAAAATGACTCATCGTATTCAATTTTGAGTAAAACTAGGAGGATCCCATGTCTACAGAACATATGGAAGAACTAAATGACCAGCAGATCGTTCGCCGTGAAAAAATGGCTGCGCTCCGTGAACAAGGAATCGATCCCTTTGGAAAACGCTTTGAACGCACTGCAAATTCACAAGAATTAAAAGATAAATTTGCTGACCTCGATAAAGAACAATTACACGATAAAAACGAAACAGCTACTATCGCAGGACGCTTGGTAACCAAACGTGGTAAAGGTAAAGTAGGTTTTGCCCACCTTCAAGACCGCGAAGGTCAAATCCAGATTTACGTTCGTAAGGATGCTGTCGGTGAAGAAAACTACGAAATCTTCAAAAAAGCAGACCTTGGTGACTTCCTTGGTGTCGAAGGTGAAGTGATGCGTACGGATATGGGAGAACTCTCTATCAAGGCTACTCACATCACACACTTGTCTAAGGCCCTTCGTCCTCTTCCTGAGAAATTCCATGGTTTGACAGACGTTGAAACAATTTACCGTAAACGTTACCTTGACTTGATTTCTAACCGTGAAAGCTTTGAACGCTTTGTCACTCGTTCAAAAATCATCTCTGAAATTCGTCGTTACCTTGACCAAAAAGGTTTCCTTGAAGTGGAAACACCTGTTCTTCACAACGAAGCTGGTGGTGCCTCTGCCCGTCCATTTATCACTCACCACAATGCCCAAAACATTGACATGGTGCTTCGTATCGCGACTGAGCTTCACTTGAAACGCCTTATCGTGGGTGGTATGGAACGCGTCTATGAAATTGGCCGTATCTTCCGTAACGAAGGAATGGATGCTACTCACAACCCTGAGTTCACTTCTATCGAAGTTTACCAAGCATACGCAGACTTCCAAGATATCATGGACTTGACGGAAGGCATTATCCAACATGCTGCTAAATCAGTTAAGGGCGACGGCCCAGTCAACTACCAAGGAACTGAAATCAAAATCAACGAACCATTTAAACGTGTTCACATGGTGGATGCTATCAAAGAAATTACTGGTGTAGATTTCTGGCAAGATATGACTTTGGAAGAAGCTAAGGCTATCGCTGCTGAGAAGAAAGTTCCAGTTGAGAAACACTATACTGAGGTTGGTCACATCATCAATGCCTTCTTTGAAGAGTTTGTTGAAGAAACTTTAATCCAACCAACCTTTGTCTATGGACATCCAGTAGCTGTATCTCCACTGGCTAAGAAGAACCCTGAAGACCAACGCTTTACTGACCGTTTTGAGCTCTTCATCATGACTAAGGAGTACGGTAATGCCTTTACTGAGCTCAACGATCCAATCGACCAGCTTAGTCGTTTTGAAGCCCAAGCAAAAGCAAAAGAACTTGGTGACGATGAAGCGACCGGTATCGACTATGACTACATCGAGGCTCTTGAATATGGTATGCCACCAACAGGTGGTTTGGGAATCGGTATCGACCGTCTCTGCATGCTTCTCACTGATACAACTACTATCCGTGATGTATTGCTCTTCCCAACAATGAAATAAGCTCTTATCCTCTGGTACTTGCCAGGGGATTTTTGGCTCTTTGTCAACTGTAGTGGGTTGAAGTCAGCTAATATCTAGAAAGGACACATTTCGTCCTTTCTTTTTTGATGTTCAGAGCGATGAAAATCGTTTTTTTGAAGTTTTCAAAGTTCCGGAAACCAAAGGCGTTGCGTTTGATGAGTTTGATGAGATTATTGGTTGCTTCTAATTTGGCGTTAGAATAGTGTAGTTGAAGGGCGTTGACAATCTTCTCTTTATCTTTGAGGAAGGTTTTAAAGAAAGTCTGAAAAAGAGGATGAACCTGCTTAAGATTGTCTTCAATAAGTCCGAAAAATCTGTCAGGCTCCTTATTCTGAAAGTGAAAAATCAAGAGCTGGTAGAAATCATAGTGGTGTTTCAAGTCTTCTGAATAGCTCAAAAGTCTATCTAGAATTTTTTTTATTGGTCAAGTGCATACGAAAAGTAGGGCGATAAAATCGTTTATCGCTGAGTTTACGACTATCTTGCTGGATGAGCTTCCAGTAGAGCTTGATAGCCTTGTATTCATGAGACTTTCGATCCAATTGATTCATGATTTGGACACGGACACGACTCATAGCACGGCTTAGATGTTGCACAATGTGAAAACGATCAAGAACAATTTTTGCATTAGGGAGTGAAACAGTCTGGGAGATGTTTCAGCCTGAGCCTAGAAATTCGAAAGCGAAGCTGTTTAGCCAAGTCATAGTAAGGACTAAACATATCCATAGTAATAATTTTGACGCGACATCGGACGGCTCTATCATACTTAAGAAAGTGATTACGAATGACAGCTTGTGTTCTACCCTCAAGAACAGTGATGATATTGAGCTTGTTAAAATCTTGCGCAATGAAACTCATCTTTCCCTTGGTGAACTCATACTCGTCCCATGATATAATCTCAGGAAGGCTATTGTAAAAAAAATAAAATTAGGTTATAATGACTTCTGATAAATGATTTTACTACAAAAGGTTGGGTTAACTAAGGTGATGTTATGAAAACAGGGGCGTTAAGAATTTATTTTGGTTATGCTGCAGGAGTTGGAAAAACCTATGCTATGCTTAGAGAAGCGCAGCGAGCTCAAAAAGCTGGAGTAGATGTGGTAGTAGGTTACATTGAACCTCATAATCGACCTGAGACTATGGCTTTACTGATTGGTCTTGAGCAATTATCTCCTAAAACAATAAAATATAAAGGTATCACCTTAAATGAGTTTGATATTGATACTGCTTTAAGGCGTCAACCACGCATTATTTTAGTGGATGAATTGGCTCATACTAACTGTTTTGAGTCACGTAATAAAAAGAGGTACCAAGATATTAAGGAACTGCTTTATGCAGGGATTGATGTCTATACTACTGTAAATGTCCAACATATTGAAAGTTTAAACGATGTGATTGAAGCTATTACAGGGATTCAAGTTAATGAGATAATTCCAGATGCTATTTTTGATCAGGCTGATCAGATTGAACTTGTAGATATTGACCCATCAGATTTACTTGAACGATTGGATAAAGGCAAAATTTATTCTAAATCGCAAGCTAAATTGGCCAAGCGTCACTTTTTTACTGAAGAAAAGTTAATATCTTTGAGAGAAATCGCTTTGCGCAAAGCAGCTGATCAGATTAATGGAAGTGCTTTTCGAGGAAAAAAAGTTAAAGATAGTATTGTGACCAAGGAACATGTCTTGGTCTGTGTGTCACCCTCTCCCTCCTCTTCACATGTCATTCGCGCTGCTTCAAGATTAGCAAGTGCTCTTAATGCAGACTTTACAGCCCTGTATATTGGTAGTTTAGATAGGGAACTGACTAATCAGGAGTTACATCAGAACTTGGAATTGGCAGAGCGGTTGGGAGCTAAGGTGACAGTTATGGATTATAATAATGTGACCAAGCAGATTGCTGATTACGCAAAATTGAGCCGTGTTTCTAAGTTAGTAGTCGGAAAAAGTGGCTCCAGAACTATTTGGCCTAAAGAAAATATTGTGGAAGTTCTTAGTAAGAATGTTCCTGATTTGGATATGTTTGTAGTCCATAATACTAGAGGAAAAAAAGAGACTTCGGTTGGTAAGCTCTCGTTGCCTTCTTGGTTTTCTAAATGGCAATTTTCTTTCAGTGATTTGGTTAAAACACTGGTGGTATTGTTGCTAGTAACCTTAACAGGTCTTTTATTTCGTTTCTGGAATCTCAGTACCAACAACATTATAATAATATATATATTAAGTGTTCAAATAAATGCTGTTTGGACAAAAGGAAAACTTTATAGTGTGATTTCTTCTATTTTATCAGTTCTTTGTTTTAATTACTTTGTTGTGGCCCCCTACTACACTTTTACTTCTTTTAATCCTACTTATCCTATGACTTTTGCTATTATGTTAATTACTGGTCTGATTACTTCTAGTCTCATAAAAAGGATTCAAGAGCAGGCAAGATTATCTACTGAAAAATCTTATCTAACAGAGTTGTTACTACAAACAAATAGAGGATTATCTCAGGCAGACTCTATTCCTTCTATTTTAGAAGAACTAGCTATTCAAGTCAAAAAATTATTGAATAGTGATGTGGTGATTTATCCTGTAACAGGTGGTACTTTGGAGACGCCGAAATATTTCCCTACCAGTCATTCTTTGAGGACCTTAGCTGATTACTATCAGTACAATGAGCGAGGAGTGGTTGAGTGGGTTTTATATAATAATAAACAAGCTGGAGCAACAACAAACACCTTGTCTGCTGCTAAATTTCTGTATTTATCTGTCAGAGGTAAAGATTCTGTTTTTGCTATTATTGGTATTTTAATAGAGGATAAAACAATGATTGACCTGTTTGAAAAATCTGTTATTCTAACTGTTTTAGGAGAGGCATCCTTGGCATTAGAAAAAGAAGCATTACGCGAAGAACAACAAAAAATGGAACTTAAAATACAAAAAGAACAGTTAAGGGTTGATTTGTTAAGGGGAATCTCACATGATTTGAGAACTCCACTTACAAGCATATCAGGTCAGTCTAAATTAATGATGGAGACGGGGGGAATTATGGAGAAACAGCGTATGATAGAATTAGCTGCCTATATTTACGATGACTCTATGTGGTTGATTAATCTGATTGAAAATTTATTGTCAATTACTAAATTGGATAATGATACTACTCTTTCATTAAGAATAAATGTTTTCGATGAGTTGATTGAAGAAGCTTTGAAACATGTGGATCAACATATTAAGAATCATGACTTTGTTTTAATTTTATCAGATGATTTATTAATAGCTAAAATGGATGCTCCCTTGATTGTGCAAGTACTGGTTAATATCATTAACAATGCAGTTAAATATACGCATGAAGGATCTTTAATTACATTGACGAGTAATAGAAAGGATCAGAACCTGGTGGTTGAGGTTTCTGACGATGGTCCTGGTATTAACGATCAAGCAAAAGAAAAGATTTTTGACCTTTTTTATACATCAGAAAATTTGGCATCCGATGGTAAAAGAGGCCTAGGTATAGGACTATCTTTATGTAAGAGTATTATTACAGCACATGGGGGGACTATTTACGTCCATGACAATACTCCTAAAGGAGTTATCTTTGGATTTACACTACCACTAGCGGAGGTGAATGTATTACATGAAAAATGAAAATGTTAAGATTTTAATTTGTGAAGATGACTCTTCCGTTAACAGACTTTTATCCTTAGCAATGGAAGTTGAAGGTTATCATTATGTATCAGTTCGGACTGGAGAGGAAGCTTTGCGTCAGATCATTTCGCAATTTCCAGATTTATTATTATTGGATTTGGGTTTGCCAGATATGGATGGTAAAGACATTATTGACAAGATTCGTAGCTTTTCACAGCTACCTGTTATTGTTGTTAGTGCACGTGGAGAAGAAAGTGACAAGATTGATGCACTTGATGCTGGGGCAGATGATTATTTGACGAAACCCTTTAGCATTGATGAGCTTTTCGCTCGGTTAAGAGTTAGTCTTAGGAGGTCAAAGCAGATTAATCAACAAAGTGACGGTAATTCTGAAAAATCATCTTTTACTAATGGCTGGCTACATGTTGATTTTTTATCTAATCGTGTATTTGTTAATAACCAAGAAATTCACTTAACCCCGATTGAGTATAAGTTGCTTTGTCTTCTATCAGAGAATGTTGATAGAGTGTTGACTTATCGTTTTATTGTCAAGGAAATTTGGGGATATTATGAGGAAGATTTTTCTGCTTTGAGAGTTTTTGTTAATACATTGCGAAAAAAAATCGAATTAGGATTGGGTTACTCTAAAATGGTTCAAACTCATATTGGTATCGGTTATCGTATGATTAAGATTGAAAATTATGATGACAAATAATCCAAAAAGAATTTTATTCACCTGATTTGTAATTTCTTGGCAGCTATTTGAAACAAGTCTTAGGATAGGTTGTCTTAGGTTATTTTAGGAGACAATCTTTATATAATCTTTATTTTATATCCGTAATCTTTATATCATTTTTATACTTTTCGTGGTAGAATGATTATATTCTTGAAGGAGGATACAATGCTAGTAGATTTCATAATGTTTCTAGTTTTATTTTTTATTTTTTTGTTAATGATTGGTTTTATTGTTTGGTGTGATAAGCACCTTAAAGGTGATTAGAGGGAGAGTGTACTATGATAGTATTAGGAATAATTTTTGGTTTATTAATCTGTTATTTATTTTATGCTCTGTTACACCCGGAGAGATTTTAGGAGGAATGTGAGATGTTACAAATCATATTTGTCTTAGTACTGGCTTGTATTATTATATTACCAACTGGAAAGTATCTTTACCATATAGCTAGCCAGCAAAAAACTTTTGCAGATCCCATTATGGATCCTATTGATAGGTGGATTTATAAGTTGCTTGATGTGGACAAAAAAGGAATGACTTGGAAGGAGTATGCTGTAGCCCTTATTTTAACTAATGCTGTTATGGCTCTAGTGGCTTATGTAATCCTAAGAACACAGGCCTTTTTCTTTTTGAACCCCACCCGTGTTGGTTCATTAGAATCAAGCCTGAGTTTCAATACAGTCATATCTTTTATCACCAATTCTAATTTACAAAATTATGCTGGTGAGAGGGATTTGTCTTTTTTTAGTCAGATGGTTGTCATTACTTTTATGATGTTTACCTCAGCTGCTTCAGGCTATGCTGCTGCTATGGCTTTTATCAGAGGTGTATCAGGCAAGTATCAAGACATGGGGAATTTCTATGTTGACTTTGTTCGGGTGATTACTCGAGTGTTGCTTCCTTTTTCAATAATAGGCTCTTTGTTACTTATTTCACAGGGGGTTCCCCAAACACTATCAAAAGAGTTATATGCGACTACTTTGGAGGGCAATTTACAAGGTCTTATAATGGGACCGGTCGCTTCTCTTGAAATTATTAAACACTTGGGAACCAACGGTGGTGGTTTTTTTGCAGCAAATTCAGCAACTCCCTTTGAAAACCCTAATGTAATCACAAATATTATTGAAATGCTATCTATGATGTTGTTACCAGGTTCTATGGTAGTTGTTTTTGGTCATATGGTTTCATCTAGGAAAAAGGAAGATCATCCCTTTGAATCTGTACAGAAAGTTTCTTATAAGTCCACTAAATCTACGTTTATTAAACTAGGAGGACAGGCAAGACCGCTTCTGATGGTTATGCTATTCTTATTTTTTGTTGGTTTATCCATTATTGTTTGGTCAGAAAGTAGAGGAAATCCTGTCTTGCATCAATTGGGTTTGAATCAATCAATGGGAAGTATGGAAGGTAAAGAAGTTAGGTTCGGTATTCCAATGTCTGGTCTATTTACAGAAATAACAACGGCTTTTACAACGGGTTCCGTGAATAATATGCACGATACTTTGACTCCTCTAAGTGGTGGAGTAGCTATGATTAACATGATGCTCAATGTTATATTTGGCGGTAAAGGTGTAGGAATAATGAATATGATGCTGTACGTTCTTCTTACTGTTTTTATTTGTGGATTAATGATTGGGCGTGCACCTGTTTATTTAGGAAAAAAAATTGAAGGTAAAGAAATGACTTTAATTGCTTTAGCCATCATGGTTCACCCTATGATTATTCTAGGTTTTTCAGCAGTAGCTGTCTCATTGCCAGCAGGATTTAACAGTGTTACCAATCCAGGATTTCATTCTTTATCACAAGTGATTTATCAATTTACCTCAGCTTCTGCTAACAACGGATCGGGATTTGAAGGACTAAAAGACAATACTTTATTCTGGAATATATCTACAGGATTAGCTATGTTTTTTGGACGCTATGTGACTTTGATTCTTCAGCTATCGATTGCTGGTTCGTTAATGACTAAGCAACATGTGAATGATTCCCTAGGTTCTTTAAAAACAGATACGGGGACTTTTGCCATTATTTTAGGTGTGATAGTGTTGATTATATCAGCCTTAACTTTCTTACCAGTCCTTGTACTAGGACCTTTAGCTGAATTTCTAACTCAATGAGGTTTATTATGATTTCAAAGAAAACTTACTTTCTGACACAAAAGATACTACTCAGTTCCCTTAAAGGAGCGGTCGTAAAACTTCGCCCTAGTTACATGATTAAAAATCCAGTAATGTTTGTAGTTGAAGTTGGTTTTGTTCTGACCTTCTTTTTAACAATTATCCCCGTTGATGCTCAACAAGATAGCCAAAGTAGTCAATTGTATAATGGCATAGTAGCAGTGATCTTATTTTTAACTTTATTATTTTCTAATTTTGCTGAATCCATTGCGGAAGGAAGAGGAAAAGCACAGGCTGAAAGTTTAAAAAAGACGCAAGAAAATATGACAGCTAGACGACTCTATTTTGACAATGATGGTCAGACCCTTCTTGAAGAAACTATTGAGGCCACAGCCTTGCAAAAAGGAGATATCGTTCTGGTTAAGGTAGGAGAATTAATTCCTGGTGACGGTGAAGTTATTGAAGGAATTGCTTCTGTAGACGAATCAGCTATTACAGGAGAGTCAGCTCCGGTGATCAAAGAACCTGGTGGTGATTTTGCTTTTGTAACAGGAGGGACAACTCTTGCTAGTGACTGGCTTAAGTTGAAAATGACCTCACGTGCTGGGGAGTCTTTCTTGGACAAAATGATTTCCTTGGTAGAGGGTGCTTCTCGGCAAAAAACCCCTAATGAAATTGCCTTGAATACTTTGCTAGTTAGCTTAACAATTATATTCTTAATGGTAATTGGAAGTTTGTACCCGATTGCTAGCGCTTTGCACATAAAGATTACAGTTACTACTCTTGTGGCATTGACCGTATGTTTAATTCCAACAACAATTGGAGGTCTGCTGTCAGCAATTGGAATTGCAGGTATGGATCGCGTTACACGGTTTAATGTGATTGCTATGTCAGGAAAAGCAGTGGAGTCTAGTGGTGATGTGGATACTATGATTTTGGACAAAACAGGAACCATTACCTTTGGAAATCGTATGGCTGCTCATTTTGTTCCTGTAGATGGTGTTAGTCAAGAGTCTTTAATAAGAGCAGCTATGCTAAGTTCTCTACAGGATGATACACCGGAAGGAAAATCAATTGTTAAGCTTGCTAAAGAATATGGGGCAAGTATTCCTCCTATTTCTGAAGATATGACCTTTATTGATTTTACTGCTCAAACACGAATGAGTGGGATAGACTTTGTTGATGGGGGAATGATACGTAAGGGTGCCACAGATGCTATAAGTCGCTATATTAAAGGTAAAGGTGGTGTGATTCCGAAAGATTTGAAGTCTATCAGTGAAAGAATTGCTTCAGCTGGGGGAACTCCACTGGCAGTAGTGGAGGGGCAGAATATTTTGGGAGTGATTGCTCTCAAGGATACCATCAAACCAGGTTTAGTTGAGCGTTTTGCTCGCCTACGGGCAATGGGAATTAAAACTATTATGTGTACCGGTGATAATCCTCTTACCGCTGCGACCATAGCTCAAGAAGCAGGCGTTGATAGCTTTATCGCTGAATGCAAGCCAGAAGATAAAATTGAAGCTATTAAAAAAGAACAACGCTTAGGAAAAGTTGTTGCGATGACAGGAGATGGGACTAATGATGCCCCAGCACTAGCTCAGGCAGATGTCGGTATTGCTATGAATTCTGGAACAAGTGCTGCTAAAGAAGCTGCTAATATGGTGGATTTAGATAGCGATCCAACCAAGATTCTGGATATCGTTGAAATTGGAAAGCAATTATTAATGACGCGAGGAGCTTTAACCACTTTTTCAATTGCTAATGATATTGCCAAATACTTTGCCATTATTCCAGCTATTTTTATGCCCAGTATCCCCCAAATGCAATCGTTAAATATCATGTCATTATCAACGTCTTCCAGCGCAATTTTATCGGCTCTGATTTTCAATGCCATTATTATTCCTCTTCTAATTCCGATTGCGATGAAAGGAGTTTCTTATAAGCCTCAAAGGTCAGAAAAAGTTTTGGCTCATAACATGCTGATTTATGGTTTGGGTGGAGTCTTCATCCCGTTTATTGGAATTAAAATCATTGATATGAGTATTACTCCATTATTGTATCTATTGGGTTTATCCTGATAAGATTAGTTTAATATAATATTTAGAGGAATAAGATTGAAACTTATCTACATTGCTTTACGTTTAAAAGAATCAGTGTCTTTTCCTTGGGTTGAACATGAAAGGAATGAATAACAATCATGAGAAAAATATTTATACATATCAGACGTTCTGTCCGACTAAGTCTTTTATTTGGGGCGGTTTGTGGATTATTTTACCCTTTGCTGATTACCGGATTAGGGCAGTTTATTTTTCCTGTTCAAGCCAATGGTAGTCAAATTAAGCAGGATGGGAAGCTTATTGGATCGGCTTTAATTGGGCAAGAATTTTCGTCAGCTGCTTTTCTGCATGGTAGACCATCTGCTATTCAGTATAATACCTACCTTAGCGAAGGAGACCCAAGTGGACAAAGGCGGGATATTACTTCTGGTTCCCAAAATCTGGCTCCTAGTAATCCTGAACTAAAAGTACGTGTTCAAAAGGAACTGTCTCTTCTCATAGAAGAAAACCCAACTATTTCAATCAGAGATATCCCTGCTGATTTGGTAACAACATCGGCTTCGGGATTGGATCCAGAAATCAGTCCAGAAAGTGCTAAACTACAACTCCCCCGTATTTCTAAGACAACAGGTATTAGCTTGCCTAGACTGGAAGAAATCATTGACAAGCATACAGTAACAAAAATTTTTGGATTTCTAGGTGAAGATAGGGTGTCTGTGTTAAAAGTTAACATCGATATTATGAAGGAACTGAACTAACACCGCTGTAAAAGTTATACGGGTATTATTGCAAGTAATTAGTAGTGAGAGGTACGCCTATTACAAAAAAAGGGATAAAAAAGAACTCTTACTTCCTAGACTATATAATCTGATGAGTATCTTACAGATAGAGAAAGGAAGTTGGCATTTATTTATGAACTACTTTTAGCTGGTTTGAGATTTGTGACAAACTCATTTCACTGAAGAATTGTCAATCGAAAGTGATGATGTCCCAAAAAAATGGTGAGATTGAGGGCAATTATTTTGATTTTATTTGATACGAGGAACCCTTGAAGCTGTTTTGTCAAATGAAATGCTTGTCTTAGACTCCTTACTTTCTCTCTCCTAAATGTAAGGGATAGAGTGATTTCCTTTAAGGAACAGCTTCCCATTTAGCGAGAAATAGATTATACTTGTAGCTGAGGAGAATGAAGCTCCTCACTAGTAAACTCTTCATAATCCTTTTTATTTTTCTGAAGATATTGTTTGAAAGATGTGAGTTTCCACGGATGGGTTTGTGGAGGGACATACTTGCGTCTTTCTTTTTTTGTTCTGGTTCTGATTCAAAGTTTTTCGAATAGAGTTCATGAACTAGTAGCTCCTTTGTGTGATAGATCTTGTCAGCGATATTGAGGTAGATGTCACCGTCAACTTCTTTTATAACGAATACTTTCGTCTTTCTGCTGAAATAGACTTCTTTTCCTTTCTGTTGATAGGCTAGTAGCAGACGATTGCTTTGTCTTTTAGAAAGGTTCAGTTCGACACAGGCTCGATTATTTGTTTTCTTTCCTTGGTCTATAGCTTTTATCACAAGATATTTTTTCGTTTCATTCATATTCAGTTGGATCCTTTTCATACGACTATTTTATCAAATGGGACATTTTCACGTTCGATTTACTAAAGACATTATCACATTCGAATTACAAAACCTAAAAAATCAAATGTTTTTCCTTGCAAAATTCGGGGGGGGGGGGTGGTATAATTGCTGCTAGACTGTGTATTCTTCATAGGAGATACAGTGGGGTAAATAGTCGTAAGTTGCTATTTATATATTATTGTCAATCGAAGAGGAAAATGACATGTTCTCTTCAATCATATCTTTAAAGGAGAAAGAGTTATGGATTTTAGAAAGTGTAACAGAGAAAAGGTCTTCCGTTACTCCATTCGTAAGTACCACTTTGGTGCCGCCAGTGTCGCGGTTGCCGCATTGATGTTTTTAGGAGCACGAGCTAGTGTTGTTCAGGCGGATACTACAGTAAATGCTACAGAGGTGTCTCTTGAGAGTTCTGAGCCTAAATCGGATCCAGCTGCGGAGGGAGCTAGTGAAGCTTCGAATGGAAGTGAGCGAAGTGCTGATCAAACAAGTAATTCTGTTCAGCGTACTCCTGTTGGCAGTGATAGGGACGCTTCTCCATCAAGCAATAATGGGGAAAGTTCTGAAGGGTCAGATAGAAGCAACAGTAGTGCCGTTAGCGGAAGTGATAGAAGTGCTGAAGAGACAAGTAACTCTGGTCAGCATGCTCCTGCTGGAAGTGAACGAAGTGCCGGGGAAGGTCCAAATACAGTAAGCAGATCGAGTCAGCGTACTCCCACTAGAAGAGCTAGGAGTGTTGGGGAGAATCCAGATACAGTAAACAGATCGAGTCAGAGTGGCCCTGTTGGAAGTGATAGAACCATAGATCAAGATCGGGGATATCGGGCTTCAGGGTTGCATGATGAAGGATATGTCTATGGTATTGATCAAGATCCTGTGCCGGATGAAAAGTATGATGATAAGGGATATCTTGCACAAAGATGGCCTTATGCTAAAAAAAGATGGTTGAATGCCAATCTTAAAACTGAAAAATTTATTAATTATACAGATCCGGTATTGGGTGATACGACGGTAAAACGTAAAGTTTCTGAAGCAGGGAAAACAGGTGGAAAGCGCGATAATGTATTTAGAGACGAAATTACGGATGACTTGGGTACCTTAGATATTTTTAATAAACATCCTACTGCACAGCGTATGGCATTGACAATGGATGGGTACGGTGAAAATTTTAATTTAACAGTAATTGGAAATGATAACACAGAGCTTCTTAAACTCAAAATTCCCAAAGAACATTTGTTTATTAGGCAAAGTGAGTGGAATGTTAAGGATGCAGAAAGGAAAAAAGTAGAAGAAGAAAACGGTACAACTAAGCAAAATGCCAAGGACGCTCTCGAACAGGAAGCAACCACGAAGATTGCAGCTATTGATAGAGATGGTAGCTTGACGAAAGAAGAGAAAGATGCAGCAAAAGAAGCTGTAAACGACGCTCTTCAAAAAGCTAAGGACAGGGTAGATAGCGCAAACACTGCAGACGACGTAGAAAGAGAAAAAACTACAGGTAACAGCACTATCCGTGATGTTCCGCAAAACGGTACAACTAAGTCTGCCTTGAATGCCGAGCTTGGTAAAGAATCTGGCACGAAAGAATCTGACAAGTATCAGAATGCAGACCAAGCTAAGCGTACTGCCTACGACGAAGCTCTTAAAGCGGCGAAAGCTGTAGCAGCTAAAGAAGGTGCAAGTCAAGCAGAAGTTGAGAAAGCTAAGAATGACTTAGTTGCGGCAGCGGCAGCCTTGAATGGTCAAGCAACAAGTAAAGATGAGTTGAAAGCCGAAATTGCGAAAGAAGATGCAACAAAAGCTGACGCCAAGTATACGAATGCAGACCAAGCTAAGCGTACTGCCTACGACGAAGCTCTTAAAGCAGCGAAAGCTGTAGCAGCTAAAGAAGGTGCAAGTCAAGCAGAAGTTGAGAAAGCTAAGAATGACTTAGTTGCGGCAGCGGCAGCCTTGAATGGACAAGCAACAAGTAAAGATGAGTTGAAAGCCGAAATTGCGAAAGAAGATGCAACAAAAGCTGACGCCAAGTACACGAATGCAGACCAAGCTAAGCGTACTGCCTACGACGAAGCTCTTAAAGCAGCGAAAGCTGTAGCAGCTAAAGAAGGTGCAAGTCAAGCAGAGATTGATCAAGCTAAGAATGACTTAGTTGCGGCAGCGGCAGCCTTGAATGGACAAGCAACAAGTAAAGATGAGTTGAAAGCTGAAATTGCGAAAGAAGATGCAACAAAAGCTGACGCCAAGTACACGAATGCAGACCAAGCTAAGCGTACTGCCTATGATCAAGCACTTGCAGCGGCAAAAGCTGTAGCAGCTAAAGAAGGTGCAAGTCAAGCAGAAGTTGAGAAAGCTCAGAATGACTTAGTTGCGGCAGCGGCAGCCTTGAATGGACAAGCAACAAGTAAAGATGAGTTGAAAGCCGAAATTGCGAAAGAAGATGCAACAAAAGCTGACACCAAGTACACGAATGCAGACCAAGCTAAGCGTACTGCCTACGACGAAGCTCTTAAAGCAGCAAAAGCTGTAGCAGCTAAAGAAGGTGCAAGTCAAGCAGAAGTTGAGAAAGCTCAGAATGACTTAGTTGCGGCAGCGGCAGCCTTGAATGTATCAGATATAGTAGCAGGAACTCAGCCTACATCGTATCAAACGAGAGCAATGTTGCCTAATACTGGTAGTCGATCAGATAGCACTACAGCTGCTCTAGGACTTCTATCAATCTTTGGAGCAGTCGGTTTACTCTTTTCTAAAAAGAAAAAAGATGATGAAGAAGCTTAAGTAAATGATTCTATTTGATTCTCAATCGCTTTTACATACACAATTTTTTATCAATTAAAAAGAACTAGGGTAATCTACACATTAGCTGGATATACTCACCCTATAGCGGATAGTGAAGAAGCCTCTTTGCCAACTGTAGTAGATGGAAGTCAGCTAAGATCTAGAAAGGACAAATTTTGTCCTTTCTTTTTTGATGTTAAGAGCGATAAAAATCCGTTTTTTGAAGTTTTCAAAGTTCCGAAAACCAAAGGCATTGCGCTTGATAAGCTTGATGAGATTATTAGTGGCTTCCAATTTTGCGTTAGAATAGTGTAGTTGAAGGGCATTGATTTGTCTTTCAGAAAGATTGAGTTCGACACAGGCTCGTTTCTTTGTTTTCTTTCCTTTAGTACAGATTTTAAACAGCGAGCATTAGATTACATCAAAGAGGGGCACAGCCATGTCGAGGCAGCCAAGGTTTTTGATGTTGGCGTCAGAACTCTCTTCACGTGGGAAAAGAACTTACGTGAACAAGGACACTTAGAGAGGAAAAAGCGAGTCGTCAAAAACCGAAAGATTCCTTTATACTCAATTATTTTCAAAAAGCAACCTTGTCCATTGTCTGCTGACAGTGGACTTTAAAACGCTTTTTTCCAGTCCTTGAATAACTTCTTGAAGCTTATCAATGACGGCTTCCAATGTTTGGAAAGCCTTATTTTTGAAACCTCGTTTTCGAATTTCTTTCCAGACTTGTTCAATAGGGTTCATTTCTGGTGTATAAGGTGGGATAAAAGCCAACTCAATATTACTTGGAA
>NZ_VMLA01000090.1:0-2742 GCF_013276425.1 Streptococcus sp. 3874
GTTACTGACTTCGTCAGTCTTATCTACAACCTCAAAACTGTGTTTTGAGCAACCTGCGGCTAGCTTCCTAGTTTGCTCTTTGATTTTCATTGAGTATAATTCAATTACCATTATTTTCTCCAATTTCTTGATAGTTTATAAAAAACTAGGCTGTCACTCCTAATGGTATGACAACCTAGTTTCAACAATTTACATTTTATAGGAGCGCATTATTTTGCTTTTGCTGCGTACTCTTCGTTACGTTTGATCATTTGTTTTCTGTACCAAGCAAAGATACCGATATAGAATACAAGGAAGACTACAGCACCAAGGATTGCTTTGATATCACCTGTTGTAGTGTTACCAATTGTCCAACCAAGAAGTTTTTCGATTGGTCCTTCAAGAGTTGAGTGAGTGATCAATTGAGTTTGGCTCACACCTGCTGGGAAGGCACCTACACCTTTAGCAAGTTCTGTTGCAAATGGTGCAATAAGTGTACCTGAAAGAAGGAAGAGTGGCAACAAGAGCGTTCCGAAGATAATCATACGGAGCAATTTACCACGTGTTACAACCAAGAGAGCTGGAGTAACACCCATAGCGATGATACCTGCAAGTGGCAAGATACCATTTCCGACTTTTGAAAGAAGCACAGCTTCAATCAACATGATTGGAGCAAGTACGTTGGCACAAGCCCAGATTTCAGCACGACCAGCGATGAATGGCCAGTCAAGACCGATATTGAATTTACGTCCTTGAAGACGTTTAGTAGCAACGTTTGTAATACCTTGTGATAGTGGTTCTACGGCTGCGATGAACCATGAACCGATAAGTGAGAAGAGTTCCAAAGATACACCGGCAGTCAAACCAAGAGACAGCCATCCTTTGATAACAAGACGCCATTTATCTGCATCTGCAACCCCTTCAATTGGATGTGGAGTTCCCATAATACCGATAACGATACCAAGGATGAAACCGATGAAGAATTTAGATCCCCAGAAACCGATTTTCTTGTTCAATTTAGCAGCATCAAAGTCATATTTATCAAGGCCTGGGAAGAATTTTTCAAAAATCTTATCCAAAACCATGATAACTGGGTTCATCATGTAGTTCATGTGAGTTGATGTCATTGGTGATGAACTTGGAGCGTTAAGAAGGTCATCAAATGTAGGTTTCATCAAGTCAGAGTTGATAATTTTCAACACACCAACAAGGACGATAGCTGCTGTAGCAATAAAGAGTGAAACCCCTTGACTCACACCGTTGTTGTCTGCATACCATTTAATCAAAAGACCTGTGATAGACAAGTGCCAGATATCAAAGATATCAACGTCAAGTGTATCTGTTTTCTTCATAGCAAGCATCACTATGTTGACAATCAACATGATGAGCAAGAAGTATAGTGTCCAAGCAGAACCCCAAGTGATTGTAGCAAGTGGTGCCCAACCAACGTCGGTGATACTCAATTGGATACCAGTGTTTTCAACGAATTTTGCAAGCGACGCTGAGAAAGCAGTGTTTAGCATACCGATGATGGCACCGATACCTGTAAGAGCGATGGCAAGTTTGATACCACCTTCAAGCGCTTTGGAGAATTTCACTCCAAAAAGTAAAGCCAATACTGTCAAAATGATTAACATGATGACAGGTCCACCCATATCTAAGATGGGATTGAAAACCTTTCCGATTAGGTCAAAGATTGCATCCATAACAGTTCCTCCCTTTTTATGTTATATGAATGTTAACAAATTAAAATTAGCTTAATCCGTGCTCTTTGATAGCTGCTTCAATATTATCAAATACTGGAGCACTCATTGCTGGGATACGGAATAAGATTGGTCCAGCTTCGATAACTGGAATACCTGGGTCAAAACCAAGGTCTGTAGCAGCAATTGGTGTGAAGATGTCATAACCTTTGATAAGGTCTTCATTAACGTCTTTGACCATAACTGCATCACAGTGAACATCAAAACCGCGGTTTGAAAGTTCTTCTTCAAGAGCACTTTTAATTTGGTGGCTTGAGTTAACACCTGCACCGCAGGCAGCAAGAATTTTAATCATATGGATTTCCTCCGATTTAATATTTTTAATAGACAAGATTAAGCAATTGCTTCAGCAATATAAGCATAGAGGGCTTCTGGTTCAGAAATTTTTGATAGGTCTTCAAGATGACCATTTCCAGTAAAGAAGTCCATCAACTGAGCAAGAATGTTGGTTTGGCTTGAACTTGAGTTATTAATGATAAAGAAGAGTAAGGATACTTCTACTTCCTTATCTGGCGCAATCATATTGTGGAAAGTCACTGGTTTTTCTAATCGAACGACCACAACTTTTTCGGCTAGATTATGAACAATATCCGTGTGAGGAATACCCACATTCGGCAAATCCTTACCCAAAAATTCCATATCTAAGCCAGTTGGAAATGACTTTTCACGCGTGATCAAGGCTTCACGATAGGTTGGGGTTACGATTTCTCGTTCTTCCAATAAAGTTGCAACCTGATCAAAGAGATGTTCTTGATTATCCGCTTCTAAGCAAAACACAAGGTTTTTGTCAAAGAAATAATCTAATCCCATAAGGTTTTCCCTTCTTTCCATTAACTTTATGCTATAAGTATAACACTATATGTAATCGTTGTCAATAGTTTTCTGTTGATTTTTGTCTTTTTTTATACTTTTGTTGTGTTTATAGTTTGTTATATAAAAATAAACAAACAAATATTCCAAGTATTTTTCTGTTCTAATACTCAATGAAAATCAAAGAGCA
>NZ_VMLA01000091.1:0-10497 GCF_013276425.1 Streptococcus sp. 3874
TTGTTATGACGCGCTTACACTATATTAAATAAAAATCAAAAAGCAAACTAGAAAGTTATGCTAAAATAAAATCTAAATTTGACAATGTAAATCGAGTCGGATAGCTTTAAGTACTGTTTTGAGGTTGAAGATACGATTTTTGATAGGAACTCATCAAATAGGTTTACTATCATCAATTTTGGATTTTTAAGCAGTATCAATAAATTGCTTCCTTGTTTTGTCATAATTTTTTTATTTAAAAAATTTACTTTATGACAAGAGTGTGCTATTCTTTTTATGAGAGGTGTATGAATATGATAAATGTATGTGATGTTGGAAAAAGAATAAAAGAACTTAGAATATCTTCAAATCTTACTCAAGATAAGATTGCTGAATATTTGTCTTTGAATCAAAGCATGATTGCCAAAATGGAAAAAGGTGAAAGGAATATCACGTCGGATGTTATTGAGAAACTATCTGCCCTGTTTTGCTGTACGGTTGAATATCTTTTGTTTGGCGAACAAGCTGAACAACAGTGTGTCATATCGTTTAGAAAAAATAAAATAGTAGACCAAGATCTTAAAGTTTTAGCGAAAATCAATAAAATTGTATTGAATCAATTTGAGATAGATCAGCTATTGGAGACAAAATAAATGATTGATAAAATGGATTTAAGTAATAAAGCTTCAAATCTTAGAAAAAAGTTGGGAGCTGATGGTGAAGCGCCGATAGATATTTTTAAATTGGTACAAAAGATAGAAAATTTGACGCTGGTATTTTATGGACTCGGAAAGAATATTAGCGGAGTCTGTTATAAAGGAACTCAGTCAAGTCTCATTGTAATCAATTCAGACATGTCATTAGGAAGACAAGGATTTTCTTTAGCACATGAACTGTATCATCTTTATTATGATGAGGTGAAGAAGAGTTCAGTCAGTCTTATCTTGATTGGTGAAGGAGATGAAACTGAAAGAAAAGCGGATCAGTTTGCTTCATATTTTTTAGTTTCCCCATCTTCACTGTATAGGATGGTTGAGGAAATCAGAGAAAATGCTAATAGAACTCATCTTGAAGTAGAAGATATTATAAAATTGGGTCAGTTTTATGGTATCAGTCATAAAGCTATGTTATATAGATTGCGGAATGATGGATACCTTGATGCAGAAGAAATTAAAAATATGGATATTAGTGTTATAGAGACAGCTTCAAGATTAGGCTATGATACAAGTTTATATCGTCCTTTGTCAGAAAGTAAAAAGGAAATGGTATTAGGACACTATATTAAATCGACTGAACAACTTTTAGAAAATAACAGAATTTCGCAAGGGAAGTATGAGGAACTGCTACTAGATGCTTTCAGATATGATATTGTATATGGGCTAGATGAAGAGGGGGAGTTGTCGTTTGACTAGTCGTGTATTTATTGATACAGATTGTATTTCAGCATTTTTATGGGTTGGCACTGAACATCTTTTAGAAAAGCTCTATTCGGGTAAAATTGTTATTCCACAAGAGGTGTATGATGAAATCAATATACCTACAATCCCCCATTTAAAATCTAGGATAGACCAGTTAGTAGCTAAGGGTTCAGCTGAGATTGTGAGCATAGACATTGGAACTGAAGAATACGCATTATATAGAAATTTAACAAGAAATCATGATAGTAACAAGGTTATTGGTAAGGGAGAAGCGGCTTCTATTTCCTTAGCGAAAAAGCATAACGGGATATTAGGAAGTAATAACCTAAGAGATGTTCAACCATATGTAGAAGAATTTTCTTTAGAACATATGACGACAGGAGATATACTGATTGAAGCGTTTAAAGCGTAATTTATTACTGAACAAGAGGGCAATCATATCTGGAATAATATGCTTAAAAAGAGAAGAAAAATTGGTGCAAATTCATTTTCAGACTATCTTCGTGGAAGTGTTCATCAAAATAGACAAAAATAAATTTGGATAAATCGAACTTACTATTCAGGAGGAATATGAGCAATTCGAAGAAGAAAAGTGTCAAATTGAGCCTATAAGAGTAGAAATGACCTACATAGGGGATGAGAGAAAAGTTGTCCTTGAAGTTTCCTTGAACGATTAGTCGCATGTCAAACGATATGTAGGGTAATGTGAGAAGGGATAGCGAGTAGTTTTTGGTTATTTTATCAAAAAACTTGTATTTTATCATACTGAATGATAAAATACAAGAAAAATAGTAGAATAAAGGAAAGCTTTTCTAAAATGTGTATCTCCCCACAGGATTCGTTCTTGTGGGATTTTTTTCGTTAAAGAAAGCGATAAATATTGACTTTTTGAAAGAAAGATGTCATAATTAAGTTGGAAAAAACGTAAAAGTATCACTTTTCTCGTTATCCCGACTCCCAAAACGTCGTTAAACCGCTCGGCAATCCATGGAGACATGGACACATAGTAGTAAGCACGCTATGTGGCTTGGCAGAGCTAAAAACTGTTCCCTTGCGATAAGCCTAATAAGCACAACATAGGGAGTTAGAGAAGCCGACTCTAATCATCCACTTTGGGCAGTAGTGAGAACTGCCCCGTGCTTTTTTTATTTTGAGAAAATATGGAGTTTGTCGTTGAAATTACTTGATTGTATTTTAGATTATCAAGAGAAATTCGATGGAAAAACATGTCAAGTATCAACGAATTATAAGCATTTAGAGACTTTCGAAGTAGATTTTTGCTTGACTGATTTACATCACTTATTTGGCTTGCACAAAATCACACGAGATTATGCTAGTCAAACAATACCTGCTATTCAAGCTGGTGTTTTTATTTTGGAAGATTTTAGAAATCATCCTATGTACAATGATGTAATCGAAAGGATATCTTTGTATAGTTTTATCGGTGATATCTTCTATTCTAAGATAACAAGTTGTTGTATCCTAGCCAAAGATTTATCTAAAAACACTATGAAGTTGGACGTCATATTTTTTGAAGATAGAAACAAAAGATCCGCAATTTTAGGTTTACGAAGAGATAAAAGTGGAATGTTTAAACCGGTTACTCTACATTTTACAAGCGCTAAGAAATATGCTAAAGTTCGTAAAACAGATGTGAAAGAAATTCAATGGTTATAAAAAACTTTTCGCAGGCTTCGGCTTGCGTTTTTTTGTTTGATAAAATTAAAAAAATGTGCAAAAATAAGTAGAATTGAAAACAGGAAAAAACACCTCCTTTCGATTCGCCAAGCCTCTTCGCAAGGCAATGAGGGGGCGGAGAGACGCGCTCGTCAACAGAAGTATCTCATTGGAAATGTTGCTCACTTTTTTAGTGAGCTTTTTATTTAAGGAATAGGAATGAAAAGTAAGAAGTTAAAATTATACTCAATGAAAATCTCTTCAAACCCGTCAGCGTCGCCTTGCAGTCTGTATCTTACTGACCAAGCTAGTGATGGACTTAAATAGGTGATTTGGAGAGCCCTATTGGCTAGGAAATGCTGATCATAGTCCTTTGCTGAGGCTAGGGTGTTTCAACATTCAACACTCAACTGTTGACCTAATTGATAGGAAGGGAATTACTATAAAATACTCAGGTTTCCATCATATATTTTGAAATGAGTTTGTAATTAAAATGTAATAATATCGTAACAATGGTGCAGAGGATGTTGTGCATATATAAATGTAGTATAATTCTTGTATCTTTGTTAAAAAAAAAGGCTGTATCAAAAGGTTTTATACGTCTATATATATATAATGTCGCTTTTTTCTTGCATTTTCTGACTCTATACTATCAGCGAGGGGGTTGATTTGTATGTCAGAAGTGTTAGTATAGAGTTGATATATTATCGTCTGTCGGCTTTTTGCGCGCTTTCTAAGCTCGGGGAAGTTCTCAGGCAAGGAAAGGATTCACTTATGTTCAAGAAAAAGAATGATGGTAATGGAGAGAAAATTTTCCGTTATTCAATAAGGAAGTACCACTTTGGTGCTGCCAGCGTTGCCGTTGCGGCGCTGATGTTTTTTGCCAATGGGACAGTACAGGCGCAAACGCCTGATATTTCTCCAGCTACAGAGAGCGAAGTGGCTAGAACCAGTGATGTTATAAGTTCTTCCTCGGATGGGGCTGAGGCTTTAAGCGAAAAAACTTCTGGTAAAAATCCCAACCAGCTAGAGCCTTCTACCCAAGGCAATCAAGAAAGTTCAGATAAAAACAAGTCTCTAGTAAAAGATAGCGAGGAAGGTAAGAAAGAGAATCAAGCAGAGACCGTCAGTCTAGTTGTAGATAAGTCGCTTGCCCAATCTGCTCAAACTAGTCTACAAGCTTTACTTGCCAATCTGACTCTGGATTCTATGAAAGAACTCCATGCTCGTGTAGAGGAAAGTCTAGCAAGAGCTAAAGCTGTTCTTGATAATCCAAACTCCAGTCAAGAGGAGGTTAATGCCCAGGTTCAAGTCATGAAAGCCTTGACTGAGGAGGTCAACAAGGCTTTGGCTGGTGGACTCACATCCCCAGCTCAGCTTGGGGAAGGAGGGAGCGCGACTACAAGTGAAGTAAGCCCGACTCCCAGACGGGGGCGAGGTCGCAGAGGACAACTAACCCCTCCTGCAATGCTAGCACCAGCAGAAAATCAAGAAATCAAAGAAACGACGGAGGAAGTTACAGACTACACAAATGGTCAGGGGAGCTATCCTTTATCAGAAAAAATCCATACTCTCCTCCAAGAACTGAAGATCAGCACTGAAAATCCAGAACAAGTCCAAAAACTCAAGGAAGCCTACGATAAACTCAACGAAGCATTGGGGCAATCAGAAAATGGGCTTGTCAATCAGGAGGTCTTTAATGCTGCACTTGAGGAGTATAAAAAGGCAGTCCAATTAAAGAATGGTGGGAGCTTCTCCTCACATTCTCGAGGTAAGAGAGATACAATATCTTCAAATCTAAGAGTTGGTTATGGAAAAAGGGGACCGGGTCCAAATGGAAAGTATACAGATTTAACCGATGATAGAACTGCTAAGAATTTTCAGAATAATACGCCATTCTACGGTAAAGACTTGTTTTGGGTTGCAGAATCAGATAATTCGAATATTAGAAATATCACTGTAAGTGGTCTAGAAGGAATGAACTTAAATCTTCGATTAGAAGGACAAGGTACTAGAAAAGCTGTATTGCGAGCAACTGGTACACCACCACAAAATGTTTTTGGAGCTAGGCGAATAGTTGTCACAGCAATTGCGGAAAATGGTCATAGTGTACAAAAAGAATTAACAATGATTTTCCATCTTCCTAAAGTTTCATTTGATACAAGTAGCGAAGATTTAAAAGGAAAAGCAAATGATAAGCCAATAGTTACTGTGAGAATGCCAGGAAATTTACCAAGTTCTCATATTCAATCTGGAACACAGGTAAAAGCTTTTTTAGTTAGAGGTGGTCGTAATAGTGATAACTGGTTAAATCCTCATGCAGAAGGGTATGAAGTTGTTGCTGTAACGCTAGTGAAGACTGACGGGACTGCTGTATTTACTCCGACTGATTATAGAAAAGAGAATATAGGAAAAGAACCTCTGAAAGCGATTTTAGCAATTGTCAATCAAGGAACAGAAACTCCAAAAGAAGACTATATCTCCCCTCTGTCAGATAGAAGTATTCAAGCTACAGATCCGATTGATAGGGATGGGGCCAAACAAGCCCTACAACAGAAAGCTCAAGCTAAGAAAGAGGAGTTGGCAAAAGTTCAGCACTTGACGAAAGAAGAATTGGATGAAGCCAAAGGCAAAGTAGACGCAGCCTTGACTAAAGCCGAAGGAGAAGTTGATAAAGCAACGAACCAAACTGGTGTCACTAGTGCCAAAGAGGCAGGTCTGACAGCCATCGGCAATGTCACAGCGACAGCTGATGGTAGTCAAGGCGATGCAAATAACCAAGATCAGCCTACTACTCCAAGCGCTCCAGCTCATTCGGGAAATTCGACGGATCAAGCTACTGATCCATCTGCTCAAGAGAGGGAAACAGGAAATGCGACAGCACCAGAGTCTCCACAAGGGCTATCTGGAAGTTCTGTGACACCACCAATCCGTAACCGGAGAAGTGTAACCTTTGCTGGTGGCACTCAATCGAGTCAAGAGAAACAGGTTGATAAATCCGTCTTAAGAGATTTGATTGGAGACTTGGAAACTCGTTTGAAAGACTTGGATGGTATTGATCAATCTGTCATCGACGCTGTGAAGATCATTCTCGGAGAGGGTCAAGAAGCCCTTAGAAATACTGACTTGACGGAAGCAGACTTGAGAGAGATGACTGCTAAGATCAAAGAAGCACTCGAATCCTTGAAAGGTAAGCAAGCGACTAAGGATAAAGAGGAAATGCAAGAAACAAGCAAAGAGCAAGGTCATCTTCCATATGGTACCATGATTGCTAGCCTGCTCGCCCTTCTTGGTCTCCTTCTCTTCCTCATCGCTCGTCGCAAGAAAGAGTCAGAACTCAAGAAATTGACTAAGGAACTGACTAAGGTTCTGCAAGAAAGCGACCTTACAAATGTAGATGCGAAAGTCCTTGACCAAGCACGAGAAGCTCTCGCTCAAGCAGTTGCCTTCCTAGCCAATGAGAAAGAGTCTGACCACACAGAAGAGGAGTTGATTGAGAAACTCAAAGCTGTTCTTGCTCAGTTAAGATAAGTCAAACTTAGCCGAGTCGGAAACCAGCTAGAATAGTGATTGATAGAATGTTGGAAAAACTCAATTTGAGGTGAACATTCAGAAAATCTTTCTCTGATAAAACGCATAATATCAAGCTTTTTAAGGCAAGGTATTATGCGTTTTTATCATTTTGAAACTTTTTGTTCCATCCTTTTTGTGATATTTTTCCCTTATTTCACAAATATTTCATATTTAGATTTTATAATAAGTTATAGTTCAGTTTTTACTATACTTTGATATTCAAATATGTTATACTATGATTATCAAAGTAAATGAAAGGGGTTACGAACATGACGCCAGAAGAAATGTACCTGACAGATCGATTGGACGTACAGATAGCTCATTTTTTAAAGAAAAGCGTTCAACATCGTAGACGCTATAAGGTATTAAAAATAACAGAAATCGTGGCAGGTTTCCTCATAGCTGTCTTTTGTGCTGTTCCTATGCCAGGTGATCGCTACCGTTTGATTTCGGTTGCCTTATCCAGTTTAGGCTTGCTGTGTGAAGGGATTCTCAATTTGTATAATGCAAAGGAACATTGGATTTCTTACCAAAAGACTGCGCAACTCCTGGAGAGAGAAAAATTCCTCTATCAATGCCAAACAGAGAAATATGCAGGAAAAACCAAGACTTTTGCCCTATTTGTCAAGACATGCGAAGGTCTTATCTCAGAGGAAATCAACCAGTGGGAAAGTATCCAGTCAAAAGAAGTGGCAGCTAGTGCAGATGCTCCAGAGAAAAAAGAGTAGGAGGTGGAGGAAATGTCTCAATCCAGCTACCTATTGCCCTTGCTCTGGTTAAAAAAAGAAGCCGACAAGGAAAAGATGAGCGCAACTCAGTGCCAGATATTTTTCTTTTATTATCAACTGTTTGAACTCTTATTTGCTAGAGAAAGCGACTTGAGAGACTTGTGTCTGGGAAGGCAAGGTTTTTATTTCTCGCAGTTAGAGAAAGATTTGCTTTCTGGAGTTTCCCACTTTTTAAAAAACTTGGAGGGCAAGGGGACTCTCAAGGCTAATCAAGAAGTATCAGCTCGCAAAGCCCTTTTTCTAGCCTTGACAACTAGCCAGTCAGATTGGCAAGCTTTGGCTCCTGTTTTTGATTTTTATCAGACTATCGGGAGACTTGAACATCCTTCTCTCTTGAGTTCTCAGGACAGACAATATCTGATGTGGATTTACCAGTCAGCTTTGGAGAAGGATTATAGTGTCAAGGTTATTGGCGACAAGCATTTTGTATTGAAGAGACAAGATGCTACTAAATTGACAGGGCGCCAAACTCAAACTTTGGAAACACTGAGTCAATCAGAAGACTTGGTCAATCCTGTCTATGTTACATTAGGAGAAAAGGGGGTGCTCTTGCTTGATTAAGAGAGGAGATGTTGTAGCTCTTTATTTGCCTTTTCCGACTATTAGTAGCGATTTGGCTGTGAAGAATCATATGTATATTTGTATTGACAACAGCATGACTAAAAACAAAGAGTTGGTTAAAAATCAGACCTTCAAACCAGCTCTCTTGACCAGACGTTTGGTCAAGAACTTTATGATAGAAGAGCCGGATCTAGCTCGTAATCCTTTTACAAGACCAACCTTGATTGACTTAGATAAGGTATTTATGTTGGATAATACGGTCATTCCGACTTCTTATCTAGCTAGACGGCGACGCAATGTCTCAGAAGAATTGTACGAGGAAATTTTGGATCACTTAGTCCAACCACGGCTGATTTCGCTGAACAAGTCTGAGTTTATGCAACTCAATCCAGGAACTTATTAGGAGGAAGAATATGGCAAATAAAGCAGTAAATGACTTTATACTAGCTATGGATTATGATAAAAAGAAACTCTTGACCCATCAGGGAGAGAGTATTGAAAATCGTTTCATCAAAGAGGGGAATCAACTACCCGATGAGTTTGTTGTTATCGAAAGAAAGAAGCGGAGCCTGTCGACAAACACAAGTGATATTTCCGTGACGGCTACCAACGATAGTCGCCTCTATCCTGGAGCGCTTCTCGTAGTGGATGAGACCTTGTTAGAGAATAATCCCACTCTTCTTGCGGTCGATCGTGCTCCGATGACTTATAGTATTGATTTGCCTGGTTTGGCAAGTAGTGATAGCTTTCTCCAAGTAGAAGATCCCAGCAATTCAAGTGTTCGCGGAGCGGTAAACGATTTGTTGGCCAAGTGGCATCAAGATTATGGTCAGGTCAATAATGTCCCAGCTAGAATGCAGTATGAAAAAATCACGGCTCACAGCATGGAACAACTCAAGGTCAAGTTTGGTTCTGACTTTGAAAAGACAGGGAATTCTCTTGATATTGATTTTAATTCTGTCCATTCGGGCGAAAAGCAGATTCAGATTGTTAATTTTAAGCAGATTTATTATACAGTCAGCGTAGATGCTGTTAAAAATCCAGGAGATGTGTTTCAAGATACTGTAACGGTAGAGGATTTAAGACAGAGAGGAATTTCTGCAGAGCGTCCTTTGGTCTATATTTCGAGTGTTGCTTATGGGCGCCAAGTCTATCTCAAGTTGGAAACCACGAGTAAGAGTGATGAAGTAGAGGCTGCTTTTGAAGCTTTGATAAAAGGAGTCAAGGTAGCTCCTCAGACAGAGTGGAAACAGATTTTGGACAATACAGAAGTGAAGGCGGTTATTTTAGGAGGGGATCCGAGTTCGGGTGCCCGAGTTGTAACAGGCAAGGTGGATATGGTAGAGGACTTGATTCAAGAAGGCAGTCGCTTTACAGCCAATCATCCAGGTTTGCCGATTTCTTATACAACTTCTTTTTTACGGGACAATGTAGTTGCGACCTTTCAAAACAGTACAGACTATGTTGAGACTAAGGTGACAGCCTACAGAAACGGAGATTTACTTTTGGATCATAGTGGTGCCTATGTTGCCCAATATTACATTACTTGGGATGAATTATCCTATGATAATCAAGGTAAGGAAGTTTTGACTCCTAAGGCTTGGGACAGAAATGGGCAGGATTTGACGGCTCATTTTACCACTAGTATTCCTTTAAAAGGGAATGTTCGCAATCTCTCTGTCAAAATTAGAGAGTGTACCGGACTTGCCTGGGAATGGTGGCGTACGGTTTATGAAAAAACCGATTTGCCACTAGTGCGTAAGCGGACGATTTCTATTTGGGGAACGACTCTTTATCCTCAGGTAGAGGATAAGGTAGAAAATGACTAGGCTCGTGATTTTAAAATGAGTCTATCAAACCGTAGCTGTAAGAAAAAGTAAAAAGGGTAGTGAAACTCCTTGCTATACAGGGAATTAGCTACCTTTTACTTGTTTTAGAAGTGCCGTTGTACTAGTCTAACTTCAGTATCATGTGAAATCAAAAAGAGCATACATTTCTGTTTCAGGAACACATAAATTACACTCTTCGAAAATCTCTTCAAACTACGTCAGCCCTATCTGCAACCTCAAAACAGTGTTTTGAGCAACCTGTGGCTAGTTTTCGAGTTTGCTCTTTGATTTTCATTGAGTAATAGATGTTTGGTTAGAAATTCTTCTATTGATTTCTTAGAATACAATAGCGCCTATAAGAACTGTTGAATTTCAAAGTATTTACTTGAACTATGATATGTCTGGAGTAGACTGTCAATAAAAGGTGCAGTATGATTGTTTTTGTCGATTATATCTACAAACTCTAAACAGTAGTTTGAGCGGACTTTGTCAAACTTGGTAGAAACTTTCTATTTTCAGATAATGGTCTAGTTTGTTTTTTGAATGTTGATAAGGATGGAAAGGCAAGACCATCTTGGCAACAAAAGTGCTATCCTAGTTGGATTTACTGAATAAAATCCATTTCCTCTAGTGAAAATCGAAAAAACTTGTGTTATAATCCCATCTTTGACA
>NZ_VMLA01000092.1:0-6270 GCF_013276425.1 Streptococcus sp. 3874
GACGAAGTCAGCTCAAAACACTGTTTTGAGGTTGTAGATAGAACTGACGAAGTCAGCTCAAAACACTGTTTTGAGGTTGCAGATAGAACTGACGAAGTCAGCTCAAAACACCGTTTTGAGGTTGCAGATAGAACTGACGAAGTCAGCTCAAAACACCGTTTTGAGGTTGCAGATAGAACTGACGAAGTCAGCTCAAAACACCGTTTTGAGGTTGCAGATAGAACTGACGAAGTCAGCTCAAAACACCGTTTTGAGGTTGCAGATAGAACTGACGAAGTCAGTAACATATACATACGGCACGACAAGGCTGACATGGTTTGAAGAGTATGGAACAATCATAACTTATTTGAAGATTTTAAAAGATTGTAAGCTATTATATCTGGATAAATAAGTATTAGAAACTAAAGTGAGGAAAAAGATGTTTTTATATTTAAAAGGTTTAGGAAAATTTCGTAAGTCAAAAGCTTATGGATTGGTGGGATGTCTGGCATTGGTGAGTATGATTGGATTGTCGATTCCTGATTTACCAGTTGTTGGAGGAAGAACAGTGTATGCTGACGTCATTCAAGGTGGCGATGATATAAAAGATGTGAGCGTTCATGAGAAGTCCGCTGAGGGTGTTGCTATGACTTATACCACTTATGATAGTGGTACGAGTGGAAAACAAACCGCGTCTGGCAGTGGTGTCTTTGTAGCGCCGAATGTCATGGTAACCGTAGCTCATAATTACTATGATAAAAACCAAGAAAACAAGTCCGCGGTCTTGCGTGGTGGGGAGTCTGCTCGTAGTTATGTTGTGATGAACTCAGAGACGGAAAAGAACAATAAAGTACCTACTTCTGGTGTATCAGAAGCTCTTGAAAAAGACTCTATTCACTTATATAACGGCAACGACTTTGGTAAAGACTATAGCAACGACTTAGCAGTAGTGGTAACTAAAAAGCCTGTAGAAGCTATGACGGGTGGTGAGGACTCTCCAAGAGAGTTGAGCCATAAAGAGGTTTCTACTGGTGATAAAATCACTATGGTAGGTTATCCCAATGATTTTTCGACTCCGAATTTAAGTGAAGAAAACAAGAAGAGGTTGAAAGATGGTAAGGCTTATTCAGTCTCAACAACTGTAAGCAGTGTCAATAAAGAGAGCGGTGCAGTCACTTATCATTCCTCAGCTTTGGGAGGTTTTTCAGGTGCTCCTTTGTTTAATGATAAGGGAGATGTAGTCGGTATCCACCAGCACGGAACAAATACTTCAAACGCTCCTGAGAGTGAGCGTATTGGGGGTGGTACGATTTTTACGGAAAAGCACAGAGCTTGGATTCGTTCTATGATTGATAAATATGGTATAAAGGGTTGGTATATAGATGGTGCAAACCGTTACTATTATGATGAAAATCACAGAGCCTTAAAAGACGTAGAGTATGAGATTGACGGTGCTTTGTATCGTTTTGATGAAAAAGGTCGAGCGACTTTAGTAAAAGGTGAAGAAAAAGGCCGCGTTCTACTTCGAGTGGAAGATACTAAAGGAACTCCTTTGATTTCAGATAAGGTTGTTCAGGAAGGTCCTGTTGGAAGTGGTTTGAATTTTCATTTAAGACAAAATCCAGACTTCAAACAGTTAATAGCAACTTCCCCAACAGCTAAAGTGGTATCTTACAATGGAGTTTCTGTCAACAAACTAGTAAGTGATACTAGTTGGTCTGATGAGTATGTCAGTAAGTTAGCTTTAGGTAATACCATTATAAAAGCTGTTGTTGACTCAGTAAATCCTTCATCTACTTCGTCTTCTGATTTCGCAAGAACTGAAGTTGGTAAGGTTGACTTGAGTGGCAAATCCAACTTACCTATGCCTAGTAAAGAGGTGTTACAAGCTCCGAATGGCTCAGAAAATTTCTATGCTACAACGCACATTCAAACGCCAGATGGGTCGGGGTCAGGTACTTTAATTGCACCCAATTTGGTGTTAACAGTCGCTCATAATTTTTTAACAGTTAAAGGTTCTGAGGTCGTTACGAAATCTGGTCGCACCAATACAGTGTATAAAGCAACCTTACCGAATGGGTTGTCTGTGCATTTTTCAGATGATGATATTGTTTATTGGAATAAAAAAGATTCCGTATTTGGATTTAAAAATGACTTAGCCTTGGTTCGACTAAAAGAAGATTTCAAAGCGGTATCTCCTGTAGAGGTGGTTTCTGAGTCAACTTCTATCGCTAAGGGTGAAAAAGTTTCGGTTTATGGTTTCCCGGACGGTCGTTTATCTCCAGTCTTGGATAGTGAAGTTGTAGATACTACTGATTTCGGTTCAGGTATTGAGGGTATCAGCTATGAAGGCACAAAACCCGGAGCGTCTGGTGGTGGTCTTTATAATGACAAAGGTACTTTAATTGGAGTTCACCAAAATGGTGTTGTAGGAAGCCGCAGTGGTGGTTTGGTTTTATCAAAAGAGCAACTGGATTGGGTTCGTTCTTATATTGAAGGTAAACCAAAAGAGCCTGTCTATGTAAGAGATGAAGTTTTGGTGGATGAGAAGGATAAGGATAAACTTCCTTCAACTCCAAAAGACGAAAAACAAAGTACACCTAAAATAGAGTCTGATAAAGATAAAGTAGAACCTCCTCTCAAACCGCAAAAGGAGCCGGAAACAGAGGTTATTACCACTTACGAAGGTGATAGTACCCTTGAGGTTGGAAAAGAGCGTACAGAGGATACTAAGGGTGAAAAAGAAGGTGTTCCACTTATTTACCGAGTAGTGTATAAAGGTACTAAGCCGAAAGTAGAAAAAGAATCGATTGCTTTTGATACTCTTTACCAAGGAGATGAAACAAAAGAGCTTGGTTTCCGTTCAGTTGTAGAGGGTAAAGGAGGGGTGGTTACTCGAACTACTACTTATCAAGTAGATAAGTATACAGGAGCGGTATCTTCTCAAGTTTCTGAGAAGAAAATAGCTCCTCAATCCAAGGTGATTACTTTAGGTATTAAACCCAACAGTGTCATAAAAGAACTTCCGATTACAGAGCGTTTTGAGGACTCTGAAGAGTTAGAGAAAGGGAAAACGGAGGTTGTTTCGGAGGGGTATGTAGGTAAAGAAGTTACTAAGGTGACTTATAAGGTCTTAGCTGATGGAAAGATTGTTGAAAATTCTCGTACAGTCGAGGTTACACCTATGAGAGAACGTGTGGTTCTTAAGGGTGTGAAGGAAGTGGTGTCATCGACGGAAGAAAACTCAAGTAATCTCAAAGAGGAAGTGGTATCTCCAGATAAAGTAGAGTTTCTAGTTCCAAAAGATGCGCCGATCAGAGAAGAACTGCCTGCGTCTAGTGAGGAATTTTCAGAATCAGAGGTTTTAGTATCGGGAGAAAAAATACCAGGCGACCTTGGGAAGTCTATAGTATCTTCAAAAGAACTAGTCCCTGAAAGAGTGGAAGTTCCAGACTTTGTGGCTAAAGTTACAGGTGGAGAAAAATTGACAGTAGAAGGGCACCGAGATGAGAGAAAAATAAAGACTCCATCAAAACAGGAAAGATTATCTAGCCCAGAAACCACTGCTCAATTCACAACGAACGGGACAGGTTCGTCATCGTTAACAGCTGTTTTTGGCGTTGAAGCGGATAACATGTCACTTTCTACTGTTGAACATTCTGTTATTACATATAATCAACAAAGAGGATGGCATAAGATAAATAATCAGTGGTATTTTAGAAATTCCGATGGGAAAGAGCGGACAGGCTGGATGAAAGAAAATGATGCATGGTATTATTTTGATGCGAATGGAATCATGCAAACCGGTTGGATACAGGATACAGACGGTAATTGGTATTATCTCAAGGATAATGGCATGATGGAGGTAGGCTGGTTCCAAGATTCAAGTGGTGCGTGGTACTACTTAGGATCATCTGGTTCCATGGAATCCAATACATGGATTTATTATAAAGGAAAGTGGTACTATATCGATGCTTTTGGGAAACTACTTTTCAATTCGCTAACACCAGACGGCTATAGAGTGAACGAGTACGGGGAATGGATCAACTGATTTTGCTTTATGACCTATTGATGAGCAAGCGAGTAGTATAAAAAACATTAGAATTAATAGTCTAGGAAGTGGTAAGAGTTCTCTAAAACGGCTGATTTTGTAATCTTTTTTGTAAAATAGAGTCTTTAATAAATAATATGAGCAAGATTTATCTCTTTACAAGTGATTAGGATTAATAATTTTTAACTTTCTCGCTTCTTTTGTCTTTCTTTTCCGAATAAATAGATAGTAGCAGTAAATCTAGTAAACCTAGATTTAAAAATGTGCTATAATGAAAGGAGAGGAAATATGATTCTAAGACATCCGGGCATTAGCCCGACCAATGATTTGGTTGCTAAGAAAATTTTCAGCAATCCAGAAATCACTTGTCAATTTATTCGCGATATGCTGGATTTACCAGCAAAAAATGTAACTATTTTGGAGGGAAGCAATATTCACATCTTGCCATCTCTGCTCTACTCGGCTCAGGATTTTTACACTAGTATAGACGTCTTGGCGGAGTTGGATAATGGGACACAGGTTATTATTGAAATCCAAGTCCATCATCAGAATTTTTTCATCAATCGTTTATGGGCTTACCTGTGTAGTCAGGTCAATCAAAACCTAGAAAAAATTCGTCAACGTGAAGGTGATACTCACCAGAGCTATAAACATATCGCACCAGTTTATGCTATTGCCATCGTAGATAGTAATTACTTCCAAGATGATTTGGCCTTTCACAGTTTTAGTATGCGCGAAGACACGACAGGTGAGGTCTTAACTATCACAACTAACGGTCAAGAAAACCATTTGGTCAAGATGGCATTCTTGGAACTAAAAAAATATAGAGAAACCAGCAAAGACGAGGTTCGCAAGCCGTGGTTGGAGTTTTTCGGGAATAAACCCTTTACCCAGCACCCCGAGCGAGCCATCAGCCAGGCAGACCAACTGCTGGACTACAAGAGCTGGTCCGAGGAGGACAGGAGAATGTTTAGTGAACAACGCAGACGCGAAGAACAAGCCTTGTTAGCGCACGACTATGCCTTGGAACAAGCTGAGGAAAAAGGGTTGGAACGTGGTCGTGCAGAGGGGATTGAACAAGGCATCGAAAAAGGTATTGAACAAGGACTTGAACGTGGGAAAGTTGAAGGAAGTTTGTCTATGCTACTAAATCTAGTCCGCCAAGGTCTCCTGACTTCCGAGGTTGCCAGTCAGCAGTTGGGCATGACCGTTGCTGAGTTTGAAGTATTATTGAAAGACCATCATAAATAAGAATGTTGAATCTCAAATTCAAGTTAGGCAGAGAGAAGAAATTTTCAGAGAGATTTGCGATCCAACTATTTTTTAGGACAATCATTGCTTCACCTCTCGATGAAGGCAACTTTTTTAGAAGTCGTTTTTTTAGGTAAGAGGATTGACTTTAGGAAATCATCTACGAGTCAGTTTTTTTAAGTCCTCATATAGAGACTCTAGGCATAAAATCTTAAAAATCACAAACACGCATAGTATCAGGTAATTAAAAAAACTTGATATTATGCGTTTTATAGTGCATTGAATCTATATTAGGACACAACAATTCTTAAATCATTGTTAGAAATTGGTTTGAATTTTCCAATCAATTTGTTCGATTTTTACATCATTGCATTATATCATGTGACTATTAACCTTGTTTTCTCCTAAAATTGACTTTCTTGTTTTCTTATCTTGTCCACTCGAAACAGATCTTGTAAGAAATCTACTTATTTTTGAAAGTACTTTTAATGTAGTTGATATAGTTAAAAAGATTTGAAACTAAATTCCAAATTAGAAAAAGACTTGAAATGCTAAAAAAAAAAAGTATACTCTAATTGAAAACGGTAACAAAACTAATTTAGAGTATTTCTCTCTTAAAAGTTCTTGGTGAAACGAGATGTAGAAAGGAGATTTAGCCAAAGAGTCTATTAGTGCTAGAATAATAGATTAGAATTATTTTAGAAAAACTAATACTCAATGAAAATCAAAGAGCAAACTAGGAAACTAGCCGCAGGCTGTACTTGAGTACGGCAAGGCGACGTTGACGCAGTTTGAATTTGATTTTCGAAGAGTATAAGTCGAATGTTTATCGTCAGAACTAGATAACCTATTAGAAATAAAGCAGTAGAAATGAAAAAAAGATACCGTGTCTAGACAGACTTGATATCCTTGAGTCTAGCAGCTTGTTCACAAGAAAAAGCAAAAAATGAAGACGGAGAAGCTAAGACAGAACAGACAGCCAAGGCTGA
>NZ_VMLA01000093.1:0-6990 GCF_013276425.1 Streptococcus sp. 3874
TTTGAAAACAATTGAGTATAAAGTAAAATAGATTGCAAGAATGTTGCTTGAATCATTACAAGACAGAAACTTCCCATCTTCCATTCAAATTGATACTCAATGAAAATCAAAGAGTAAACTAGAAAGCTAGTCGCAGGTTGCTCAAAGCACAGCTTTGAGGTTTCAGATAAAACTGACGTGGTTTGAAGAGATTTTCGAAGAGTATGACAAATAAAAAACGAACAAGACCTACTTCCTATCACGAAAGCTAGATCTCATTCGTCAAAATGATATTACCAAGTCTGGTTTATCCATTCATTGAAACGTGAACATGGTCATAGTGGTTTTCTGTCACACTACCGCGGTCTGGCATTGGATTCCAAGTGTTAGCTGGCCCATATTTGCTATCGAATGGAGCATAGAAACGTTGTTTCCAGATGATGTAACTAATGCCGCGGCTGGCCATATTTTGAATAGCGTATTCCGCAATCTTATCCCCTAGTTCTGAGCTTTCTGGTACAATAAAGTCAATAGCCAAACCTTTTCCGTGATCTCCACTGTCTCCTGGACGGTAACCACTAAAGAATGTGATGCCAAACAAGTTGGCAATTTCTTCTTTAAAGACAGCCGTTTGTGGTTGAAGGCCTGCATTTTCAGATTTCGCTACTGCAAGTCCAGCATAATCAGGCGCAGCTGGAGCTGTGTAAGTTGTTGAAACTATCTTCGTCTCTTCTGGTTGATAAGTAGAAACTGTTGGTGTAGCTCCATTTGATGATGCTACTTCTTTTGCTTCTGAACTTGTTGCAGTTGTTTCAGGAGCTTTTTCTTCTACTGGTGTTGTAGTTGCTTCTACTGCTGATTCAGCTTGAGTGCTTGCTTGAGTTTCATCTTTCTCAGCTGGAGTCATTGCCTGAGGAGCTGCTTCTGCAACTGCACTACTTGTTTCGGCTGTTTGCTCCTCTGGGACAGAAGTTCCTGTAGATGGTGTCACTTCTTCTGTAGCAGTCACTGTCTCTGTAACTTCTGAATTTGATGAGACTTCTTTTGGCGCTTCTGCAATTGGTTGAGAAAGATCTGCAACTTGAACAGTTTGATCATCTACAGTCACTTGATTGGTTGTCAAATCTGCTGTCGCAGTTGTCACTTCTTCATTAGAGTCTGCTTGGGGTGTTTGGATTTCAACTTCCGTTACTTCTTCTACTTCATTGACAGTCGTTGTCAAAACAGTTTCTGGGAAAATCAAGTCCATATTAGTGATTTTATTCAAATTCGCAAGAACTGTGACATCTACACCCAAGGCTTCTGCAATTGTGCTCAAGGTATCACCATACTGTACTGTATAACTTGTTTTGTTGTCCGTTTTAGTCAAATCATTTTGGATTTGCTCAACACTACGTGCAGTCCAAAGAACTTCTTCTGCTTGAGTTGCCAATACTGGAGCAAATGACAAGGCTACTGTTGAGGCTAATAATATTCTTTTCTTCATTCTTTCAAATTCCTTTCAAATGAGTACCTGACTATGATAACACAAAAAATGCAGAAAAAAAGCCCTCTCGGGCCTATTTAACAGAACTGTCTATTCCTTGTAACAAACTCGGTTACTTGAAATAGTTTGTTAGGTCTCTGTCACAAAACTGACACAATCTTTTTATCGCTCAGCCTCAAAAATACGGGAAATATCTGCTAAGGCTTGAATCCTGTGATTGCCTTCATAAGTCGACTCTAAAAAATTGATACTTTGAATCCTACTATTCTGGGCAAATTCCACATCCAAAGTTCGATCTCCTATATAATAAGTATTATCAAGATTCAACTGATACTTGTCTATCAGATAGGTAGCTGCTTCTGGACTTGGCTTGCGCGCAAAGCCATTCTGACTGGTTAGAATCTCTGTAAAATAGGATTCCAGCCCCAGATCTCTTAGAATAGTAAAAGCATTGTCTCTCTTATGAGTGTAAACAAAGTTCCGAATCCCTACTTGGTCTGCCCAAGCCAACACTTCACGCGCACCTGGCATTAAGACTACCTGGGTATTCTTTTCAGCCAAACTCTGGGTACGCACCTGATTTAGCACTTCCGCATCTAGCTTTCGCTCTTCTGCTACCTGCACAAGCAAATCTTGCACCGAATACTTGAGGATAAACTCTCTCACCTTCTCCTTATCATAAGGAATAGCAAACTGAGCAAAAGTCTCCTCAATCCCTGACAAAATCGCTTCGTAAGAGTCCAATAAAGTCCCGTCTAAATCCCAAATAAAAGCTGTTTTTTGCATTTCCTATCCTTTCAAGCTCATATAACGCTGGTAACGGTAACGTAGAAATAACCAACGAAAACCATTATCCAAAAGAGTTCCGGCCCAAATACCGGGCAAGCCCCAACCAAGCACAATTCCCATCAGATATCCTGTTCCAATGCGGATACACCACATTCCTATACTTGTCGCATAAAAGGGAAGCCGAGCATTGCCCAAACCCTGCCAGACTGCCGTATAGATGACTGTTCCTGTCGTCATAGGGGTTCCAAGTAGTGAAAAAAGTGTTACTAGAACACTGGCCTCCACCGCTAGAGGATCAGTCGTATAGAGATGAGTTAATGGTACACCCAAGGCATAGATACTAAAGGTCAAAGGCAACATGAGAATCAGAGAAAGCCAAAAGGTTTGTTTGCTCAAACTAGCGACTCTTTTCCAATTATTCTCTCCAACTGCTCGGGCCACCAGCATGACCGTTGCCGTAGCTACGCCAAAGACAGGCATATAGTTAAACTGGGTCAAAACTTCTCCGATTGCATTTCCAGCCACTGCCTCCGTCCCAAAAGAAACAACCAAGGCAATGATCACGACATCTCCAGCCCGCATCATGAGACGTTCTCCAGCTGCTGGTAAAGCCAAGGTCAACAGTTCCTTATCTAAACCAAAAGTTGGCTTCGCATAAGGCAGTTTTAATTGTGACCACAAAATCACAAGACCAACCAAACGAGACAGAATAGTCCCCCAAGCAACACCAGCTATCCCCATATCCAGAACAAAAATAGCTAGACTTGAAAAAAGAATATTCAAAGCATTGGATAAAAGACTCACATAGAGGGGCAGACGTGGATTATGCGTTGCACGAATCAAGGCTCCCAGACTCGTCATCAAACCTAAGAGAACAATCGAACCACCTACCAAAGATAGATAGAGTCCTCCACTTTCGGCCACAGTCTGTTCAGTTCCCAAAAGTCCTAACATCTCTTGCCCAGCGAAAATGGACAAAAATCCTAAAAGGAAACTTAATAGTAAGGTAATCTTCAACGCCTCAGTCACATGGTAGGCTAGCTTAGACTGATTCTTCTCCCCTAAACTCTTTGAAATAACACTGGAAATAGCTGCCCCCAGAGCGATGAAAATCGCCTGGTAAATCGTGATAATATTGCCAGCTACTGATACACCCGAAATAGCTATCAAGCCCAAGTGGGCTACCAAGTAACTATCCACCATCCCCATGAGCATCTGCAAAAAGTTTTCGCCCATAGCTGGCAAGGCAATATTAAGAATGTCTTTATTTTTCTTAAACAATCCGTCCTCCTGATGAAAAGAAACTCAGTTGGTTTCCCAACCGAGTTTACTCCCTCTGTCTTAAAGTCCTAGATAAGCCTCAACCGCTGCTTGCATGTCTGTTGCTGCAACAGTTGTCTTATGACGAACAGGAGCTGTTTCAAGCCCGTCAACTGCTGGCGGCACTGCCACTCCTGAAATATCATGTAATTGAGCCAAGGCTTCAAAGTCGCCAAGCCCTGATTTTCCAGTTACAGCTTCTACTGCAACCACTGGGAACTTGTATGGACTCGCTGTTGAAGCAATCACTGTCTTAGTCACATCGCCAGTAGCCGCTTGGTATTTCTTATAAACTGCCGAGGCAACCGCCGTATGTGGATCCTCGATATAAGAATCTGACTCATAAACGCGCTTGATTTCTGCTGCCGTTTCTTCCTCAGTCGCATATTCAGCTGCAAAGAGGTTAAGAATCTCTGCATCAAAGTCTGTCAACTCATATTGTCCTTGTTTGTTCAAGGCATTCATGAGTTCAGCTGTCTTAACCGCATTATTACCCAAAAGGTGGAAAATGAGTCGCTCCAAGTTTGAAGATACCAAGATATCCATAGATGGGCTAGTTGTTACCTTAAACTCACGTTTCTTATCGTAAACACGTGTTTTGAAAAAGTCAGTTAAAACATTATTGTCATTTGAAGCACAGATCAATTTACCAACTGGGAGACCGATTTGTTTGGCATAAAAGGCAGCCAGGATATTTCCAAAGTTTCCTGTTGGTACTGTGAAGTTGACCTTATCACCAGCCACAATCTCACCAGTCTTGACCAACTGAGCGTAGGCATAAACATAATAAACAATTTGTGGTACCAAACGACCAATATTCATAGAGTTTGCAGATGAAAATTGCAACTTGTTGGCCGCTAATCTTTCACGAAGAGCCACATCGTTAAACATATGCTTCACATTTGTTTGGGCATCATCAAAGTTACCATCAGTAGCGATAACATGAGTATTGTCGCCAGTCTGAGTGGTCATTTGCAACTCTTGAACCTTGCTGACACCATCCTTTGGATAAAAGACGATGATCTCAGTACCAGGAACATCCGCAAACCCTGCCATAGCAGCTTTTCCAGTATCACCAGATGTCGCTGTTAAGATGACAATCTTGTTCACCAAACCATGCTTCTTAGCAGCTGTTGTCATAAAGTATGGCAAAATAGACAAGGCCATATCCTTAAAGGCAATCGTTGAACCATGGAACAGTTCCAAATTGTATTGACCGTCTAATTTCACCAAAGGCGCTATAGCTGGAGTATCAAATTTACTATCGTAGGCATTGTTGATACAGTAGTCCAACTCTTCAGCTGTAAAGTCATCTAAAAATGCTGACAAAACAATCTTAGCAACTTCCTGATAAGAAGCAGCTTTCAATTTGTCAAAGTCCAAATCTACCTTTGGATAAGTAACCGGTGTAAACAAACCGCCGTCCGTCGCCAAACCTTGCAAAATAGCTTGGCTAGCAGTTACTGTATTGTTGGCATCACGCGTTGATTGATAAACTAATGTCATTACTCTCTATCCTTTATCTATAGTCTCTTCCATTATATCATGATTTTTCAGAAAATTCTCCCTTTAGTAAGAGAAATTATAGGCTCAATTCTTCTTTCAAAGGCTGTAGGTAGGTCATTTCTTTCTTATTTCTCATCTTCAGTCCTTCCTCGGCTAGCAGGAGTAAGTCTTTGGAAAATCCAATAATCGCAGTTTCTTCCTGATCTGTAAGCTTTTTCTTAGAAAATTGTCGTCTTAAAAATTTATAATTTCGCCCAAATTCTTTAAAGAAAGGTGCTGTTTCTAAGTAAGCTTCTAACTTATCTAAATTAACTAATAATCCCAAGTGAAAGGCAGCAGAAGCGAAGGTTTTATCTAGAGGCTGAGTACACACACTACGAAACTCAACTGTTCCTCGAGTCGTTAAGTCTTGGTACTGGTAACTACGATGAGTTTCAAAATCCTTCTCTTGAGGGTAAATAAGAATCTCATCCCCATTAAAAGCATATGCTTGGATTTCAGATGTAGCCAAATAGTCCCTAGCCTGAATGGGATAAAAATAATAGGTTTGTCCATCACGTTCCGCAGTAAAAATCGCAGAATGATCGAGATAGTCAAAAAAATCATCTTCATCATCAAAAAGTCTAGTATTAACCCCAACATTCTCTGGATAGATGCCCTGCATCGATTCTTCCCAGAAGATGTCCCTTGAAATTTTTGTATCCCAATCCGCACCTGTAAACTTAGAATTGGCAAATAAATAAGCCTTAACTGTTTCAATTTGGGTAAAAGCATTAATCACCCGTAAGTAGTTGGATTTTGAAATATCCAGCTGAACCTGACTCCCACAGATAAAAGCACCATATTCAGGGAAATAATGTAAATCTGATTTAGTAATATTTCTACTCAAATTCAAATAATCCATCAACATTTGATAGCGTGGATAAGCCACTGGATAATTCTCATTTTTATCCCAGTTAGGATGAATTCCACAGCCAACGATAGCATGATTGGATTCAGCTAACTTTCTCTGAATTACATCCATATAATTATTAAAACGATTTTCGACATCTTGAATTGTTTCAGCCTTACCAAATGCAAACTCAATCGTTGTATAGGAAACTTCAAATAAAATAGCATCCTGACTTATCGGATCTACTAACTGGATCAGATTGCCAAAATCATCTACCTTTTCGACAGTAAAATCAAAAGAAGAAACTAAATATCGGAATAAGTACTTGATAACTTCAACATCTGTAGCATCCCCTTCCAAGTTTACAACAGGATATTCCAGCTCAATCCCGACAAACAATTCAGGATTTTCTTTAATATTTTTCAAATACCGATGTTTTAATAAATCGATAGAACGAGACATACTTCCCTACACTTTCATAATCTAAATAAAATTTGGATAAGTATTATTATAGCAAAAATAATATAAAAAAGGAACGAAGACTTACAACGTTCCTTATCGCTATACTATACCGGCGGCCGGGGTCGAACCGGCACGTCCTTGCGGACACTGGATTTTGAGTCCAGCGCGTCTGCCAATTCCGCCACGCCGGCAAATAGTAACTGGGGTAGCTGGATTCGAACCAACGCATGAGGGAGTCAAAGTCCCTTGCCTTACCGCTTGGCTATACCCCAATAATATAAAATAGGCGAGTGATGGGGATCGAACCCACGCATGCCAGAGCCACAATCTGGTGTGTTAACCACTTCACCACACCCGCCATAATTTTATTAACACGGGCAGTAGGAATTGAACCCACACTGAAGGTTTTGGAGACCTTAGTTCTACCTTTAAACTATGCCCGTAAAATGGAAGGGGAGGGATTCGAACCCCCGAACCCGAAGGAGCGGATTTACAGTCCGCCGCGTTTAGCCTCTTCGCTACCCTTCCAAAATATATAAATGGCGCGAGACGGAAT
>NZ_VMLA01000094.1:0-36924 GCF_013276425.1 Streptococcus sp. 3874
CACCGCTTTGAGGTTGTAGATAAAGCTGACGTGGTTTACACTTTGATTTTCGAATAGTATCAAAGTCCTTGATTTTGAGTATATCTAAAATCAAATTTTACCCAACTGACCCTTCCATCTCATAGCTAATCAAACGGTTCAGCTCAACAGCATACTCCATTGGAAGCTCTTTTGTGAAGGGCTCCACAAATCCCATAACAATCATTTCTGTCGCTTCTGATTCTGACAATCCACGACTCATGAGGTAATACAATTGTTCTTCTGAAATCTTAGAAACCTTAGCTTCGTGTTCCAAAGCAACTTGCGAGTTGTGGATTTCATTAAATGGAATAGTATCTGATGCCGACAAGTCATCCATGATAATGGTATCACATTCAATGTGAGAAACAGATTTCTTAGAGTTCTTGTTAAAGGTTACTTGACCACGGTAGTCAACCTTTCCTCCGCCTTTAGCGATGGATTTAGACACGATAGACGAACTGGTATGTGGAGCATTGTGAATCATCTTGGCACCAGTGTCCTGGTGTTGCCCTGCATTAGCAAAGGCAATAGAAAGCATAGTACCACGCGCCCCTTCTCCATCTAGGCAAACAGATGGGTATTTCATGGTTGTTTTGGCACCCAAGTTTCCATCAATCCACTCAACAGTCGCATCTTTCAAGGCTTTGGCACGTTTCGTTACCAAGTTATAGACGTTGTCAGACCAGTTTTGAATGGTTGTATAACGCATATAAGCTCCTTTTAAGGAAAAGATTTCTACGATGGCCGCATGCAAGCTGTTACTTGAATAAGTTGGTGCTGTACAGCCCTCTACGTAGTGGACACTTGCTCCTTCATCAACGATAATCAAAGTACGTTCAAACTGACCAGTATTTTCGTTATTGATACGGAAGTAGGTTTGAAGTGGAATATCTACCTTGACCCCTTTTGGTACGTAGATAAAGGTTCCACCTGACCATACTGCTGAGTTAAGGGCAGCCAACTTGTTATCTGTCGGCGGTACCAACTTAGCGAAGTATTGTTTAAACAAGTCTGGGTATTCTTTGAGAGCAGAATCCGTATCTGTAAAGATGATACCTAACTTCTCAAACTCTTCCTTCATGTTGTGGTAAACTACTTCTGACTCGTACTGGGCAGAGGCACCAGCTAAATAAGCACGCTCAGCTTCCGGAATTCCGATACGTTCAAAGGTTTCTTTAATTTTTTCAGGAACCTCATCCCATGAACGAGCTGGCTTATCAGATGGTTTTTGATAATAAATCAAGTCATCAAAGTCAATCTCTGACAAGTCTGCTCCCCAAGTTTGCATGGGCATTTTTTTGAAGGTTTCATAAGACTTCAAACGAAATTCTAACATCCACTCAGGTTCTCCCTTAGCAGCTGATAGTTCACGAATGACATCTTCATTCAATCCTTTTCCTGTCGATAGGACAGGCTCTACATCATCATGGAAACCAAATTTATATTCACCAAGGTCAATTGGTTTTGGTTCTACTCTTTCTTCAGCCATAATATCCTTTCTTTCATTCTTCATTTCTACTGATTCATAAGACAAAAGAAGCTTGCCTTACTGATTTTCTTGATTTTCAATTGTTTTCTTCAGGGCGTTCCAAGCTAGGGTTGCACACTTGATTCGTTGAGGAAATTTGGCAACACCTGACAAGAAGGCTGCATCTCCAAGACTATCTTGTCTGTCATCTTTTTGCCCTTGAACCATTTCAGAAAAAATGGTCGCAAGTTCTAAGATTTCTTGCTTGGTTTTTCCTAAAACTGCATCTGTCATCATGCTAGCAGATGCAGTTGAGATGGTACAACCTGAATTTAGAAAAGCGATATCCTCCAAACGATCATCTGCATCAAACTTGACAGAGAGGTTGATGACATCGCCACAGGTTGGATTGTTGAGACTGATTTGTTCAGCATCTTCCAGCTTCCCTTGGTGATGTGGATTTTTCGAATGGTCCGCTACCACTGCCATATAAAGGCTATCTAGTTTAGAAAGTGCCATTGAAAAACTCCTTTGTCTTTTGTAAGGCATCGACTAGCTTGTCGCAATCTGCCTTGGTATTGTAGATATAAAAGCTAGCGCGAGCTGTTGCTGGGACATCCAAATACTGGAGCAAGGGTTGCGCACAGTGGTGACCCGCACGAACTGCTACTCCTTCATAATCCAAAGCAGTCGCAAGGTCGTGAGGATGAAGGTCGCCTAGGTTAAAAGCAATGACACCTGAACGTTGAGCCAAGTCCTGTGAACCATAAATGGTCAGTCCTTCAATCGCCTGCAGTTTTGGATAGACGTATGCGATCAATTCCTGTTCATGGGCTTCAATGGCATCCATACCAATCGTTTCCAGATAATCCACTGCAGCAGCAAGTCCGATTGCACCAGCCATGTTAGGAGTTCCAGCCTCAAATTTCCAAGGTAATTCCTTCCAACTAGCAGATTGCTCATAGACGAAATCAATCATCTCACCACCAAATTCTACTGGTGACATTTGCTCCAGATACTTTTCTTTGCCATAAAGAACACCGATACCAGTCGGACCAGCCATCTTGTGACCTGAAAAGGCAAAGAAGTCCACATCCAAGTCCTGGACATCAATCTTCATATGAGGTGTAGATTGAGCACCATCCACTACCATGATTGCCCCAACTTGGTGGGCTAATTGAGTGATTTCCTTGATCGGATTGACCACACCAAGAACATTGGAGGCATGAGCTAGGGAAACAAATTTAACCTTATCAGTCAATTTAGCTCGCAAATCCTCCATATCCAAGGCACCATCTTTAAGACAGACATAGACAAGCTCTGCTCCAGTCTTTCGACAAGCTTCCTGCCATGGAATGATATTAGAATGGTGTTCCATTACTGAAATCAAGACCTGGTCTCCCTCAGTCAAGACTTCCTCAGCATAACGCGCTACCCAGTTCAGACTGGTTGTCGTTCCTCTGGTAAAGAGAACTTCCTTTGTAGAGTCTGCATTGATAAACTTACGAATGGTTTCACGAGCCGCCTCATAAGAAGCTGTCGCCCTTTCTGCCAAGGTATGAACACCACGGTGAACATTGGCATTGTCGTTCTCATAATAGCGGTTAATTGTTTCCAGAACTGCTAGTGGTTTTTGTGTCGTCGCAGCATTGTCCAGATAGACCAACGGTTCATCGTTGACAATCTGGTCTAAAATTGGAAAATCCTTGCGAATCGCTTCTACATCTAACATAGGCTTCCCCTTAGCGTTTTGACAATTTTTCTTCGATAGTCGCAATCATTTCATCACGAACTTCCTTGACTGGAATCTCAACGATAACGGATCCAAGGAAACCACGAACAACCAAGCGTTCTGCAGTTGCCTTATCCAAGCCACGGCTCATGAGATAGTACATGTCTTCTGGATCTACTTGCCCGATAGAAGCCGCGTGACCAGCAGTGACGTCATTTTCATCAATCAAAAGAATTGGATTGGCATCTGAACGCGCTTGGTCTGAAAGCATGAGAACACGGCTCTCTTGTTGCGCATCTGCTCCCTTGGCACCCTTGATAATGTGGCCAATACCATTGAAAGTTAAAGTTGCTTTTTCAAGAATAACCCCATGTTGCAGGATATTTCCGATTGAGTTGCAACCATAGTTTGTTACACGAGTATCAATCCCTTGCACCTGACGGCCACTTGAAAGAGCTACAACTTTCAGGTCAGCATGGCTACCGTTACCAATCAAGTCACTATCAAAGTCAGCAACGACGTTTCCTTCGTTCATGACACCGATTGCCCAATCAATGCTTGCATCGTTGCCTAGTTTACCACGACGGCTAATGTAAGCAGTGACGTTTTCACCTAGACGGTCAATGGCGGCAAACTTCACTTGAGCACCAGAACGTGCAATTACTTCTACTGTGATATTAGCAGTTGCTTTGGCACTTCCTTCACCGCGTGACTCTAAACGCTCCAGATAACTAATCCTAGAATTTTTACCAGCGATAATAAGGATATGCTTGTTAAATGGCACATCGCTATCGCTGTCTTGGTAGAAAATCCCTTCGATTGGTTCAGCAATCTCAACATTATCAGGAATGTAGAGAACAGCTCCACTGTTAAAGTAAGCTGTGTGGTAGGCCGCCAACTTATCATCGTCATACTTAACAGATGACATGAAGAATTCTTCGATCAGCTCTGGAATTTCTTCTAAAGCTGAATGGAAGTCTGTAAAGACAACACCCTGTTCAGCCAACTCAACTGGAATTTGCTCAAAAACAGTTTGAGTTCCTACTTGCACCAACTTTAAGTGGTTATCTAGTGCAGTGAAATCTGGAACATTTGCTGATGGCTCACTTTCTGTAATCGTTCCATCCCCCAGATTCCAACGGTGGAATTTGACACGCTCAATAACTGGTAATTCCAAAGTCTCAATCTTGTCAAAAGCTTTTTGACGGAGATCAGCCAACCAGCTTGGTTCAGCGTGCATTTCTGAAAAAAGTTTAATATTTTCTTTAGTCATTTACTTCTCCTAAAAGACACGAGGAAATTACAATTCTTCCTTGTAGTCGTAGCCAAGTTCTTCAGCTAGTTTTGCGTATCCTTCACGTTCCAAACGCGCAGCCAATTCTGGACCACCAGAAAGGACAACACGACCTTCCATCATGACGTGTACCACATCAGGTGTGATGTAGTTCAAAAGACGTTGGTAGTGAGTGATAATCATAGCACCAAAGCCTTCACCACGCATAGCATTGACACCTTTAGAAACAACTTTAAGGGCATCAATATCAAGACCAGAGTCAATCTCATCCAAAAGGGCAAAAGTTGGTTCCAACATCAAAAGTTGAAGAATCTCATTACGTTTTTTCTCACCACCAGAGAAACCTTCGTTGAGGTAACGCTCAGCCATTTCTTCTTTCATGTTGAGCAATTCCATTTTTTCATCTAGCTTAGTGATGAACTCGCGAACTGAAATTTTTTCATCATCTTCTTTACCAGCATTCATAGCTGCACGAAGAAACTCAGCATTGGTAATTCCAGGAATTTCTGATGGGTATTGCATAGCAAGGAAAAGTCCCATACGCGCACGCTCGTCCACTTCCAACTCAAGAATGTTTACGCCATCAAACAAGACTTCACCTTTGGTAACTTCATAGTTTGGATTTCCCATGATAGCAGCAGAAAGAGTCGATTTACCAGTACCATTTGGTCCCATGATAGCGGCGATTTCTCCTGTTTTCAGGGTCAGGTTAACCCCTTTTAAAATTTCTTTTCCTTCAATCTCAACGTGAAGATCTTTGATCTCTAATACTGACATGATAGTTCCTTTCTTTTTCAAGACCTTTACAGTGCTTACTAGAAACATACTAGTTGTCTCTAGAAAATACGGTAATACTCAATGAAAATCAAAGAGCAAACTAGGAAGCTAGCCGCAGGTTGCTCAAAGTACCGCTTTGAGGTTGCAGATAAAGCTGACGTGGTTTGAAGAGATTTTCGAAGAGTATAAAAGGTCAATAAATATACTTTTATAGTATAACAAAAAAAAGCCTAAAAGGCTTTGATTTTGTCTGGAAGCTGAAGGCTAGTCTTTCCTATTAAAATGCTGATCGATGACATCAACGATTTTGCCCATCACATAACTGACACGAAAATTTCTGAAGAGTAAAATTGCCCAAAAGGCTGCCATAATATAGCGGCCAGTCATCCAGGCTTCATTGAAAAAATAGGTCTCAGCAGCTGTAAACAGCGCCATAATAATAAATTGTTGTTTATTCATAAATTTATTGTATCATGAAATCTTTCTTTAGTCTTCCTCTACCTTCACTTTATCAGCCAAAAATTCAAATCCTTCTGGAATCAGACTTTCTTCTGCTTCTTTTTCAGTTTGAGAAGATTTGGCTTTGGCTGAAAAGGCTGCGCGAACTTCTTTCCATTCCTCCATGGAAATAGCTAAAATCTCAGGTGAAAAACCTGCCGCCTGACTGAGGATGTTACCAAACATGGTATTGAGATTGTCCCGTTTCATGGTTTGACCAGCATTGAAGTTAGACTCAAAAGCAAGAATAGCATGGTGTTCATTGGCCGCAACCGGTTGAGAACCAACTAGCAGAGCCTTATCAGGGCCTCCTAGACTTTCAATTACCTCTCCCCAGGCATTCTGCAAACGAATCAGATTTTGACGTGCTAAATCAGGATTTTCGACGGCCTCTTGTAAGATAGATTGCACTTTATTGCGATCAACACGATAGACTGTTTTGCCCGTAGCTGGTCGACTAGGAGCCGGTGCAACTTGTTTAGGAACCGCACCTACATTAGAAAGCTCTTGTTTGAGACGTGCAATTTCCTGTCTCAGTGCAGAAATTTTACTTTCAACTGCACCAGAAAGAGCTGGTTCGGGCTTGATTTCCGCCAAACGGATGGTCATCATTTCAGCATAAATCTTGGGCTGCAAACTAGACTTAATATCTGCTAAACTCACTGTCGCTAAGCGAATCATTTCAAACAGATTTTCTTGAGGAAGTGCCAAATTTTCTACAAAGACTGGACTATGATGAGTATTTTCTCCCCCTGTTTGAACAATTAACAAGTCTCTTAAATAGTGCAAAAGGTCGGTCACAAAACGAGTCATGCTCTTACCATTGTCAAAGAGAAGATTTAAGCAAGCTAATGCTTTGGGAACATCCTGCTGGGACAAGGCAGCCACATAATCATCTAAGGCTGATAGGCTAATAGTGCCAGTAATTTCTTCAGAGATGGCAGTCGTCAGCTCATTTCCCTGTGTCAAACTCAGGGCTTGATCCAAAATAGACAAGGCGTCTCGCATTCCACCTTCAGCCCGTCTGGCAATGATTTCCACAGCCTCTGGCTCAGAACTGATATTTTCTTTTTCTAAGATATAGCGGATATGTTCCTTAATATCCTGTGTTTTAATCGATTTAAATTCAAAACGTTGGACACGGGATAGAATAGTCGCAGGAATCTTGTGCAATTCAGTAGTAGCCAAAATAAAGACCACATTCTGTGTTGGCTCTTCCAACGTCTTTAGAAGGGCATTAAAAGCCCCTGTAGACAGCATGTGAACCTCATCTATGATGTAAACCTTATAACGAGCAAGGCTAGGCGCATAGGTAGATTTATCACGAATTTCGCGAATTTCATCCACCCCATTATTAGAGGCTGCATCCATTTCAATGACATCTTCTAAACTACCGTCCGTCACTGCCTGACAAATATAGCAGTTATTACAAGGTTCACCACCCACTTGATTGGGACAGTTCATAGCTTTGGCAAAAATCTTAGCTACACTGGTTTTTCCCGTTCCACGTGGACCAGAAAAAAGATAGGCATGACTTATTTTCTCTTGTTCTACTGCTTGTTTAAGAGTCTTAGCCACAACTTCTTGACCAACCAACTGGGAGAAGTTTTGACTTCTATATTTTCGATAAAGTGCTTGATACATTAAGATTTTTCCCCAAACATTGTAAAGTCCCATGCTGTCTTTTCAAGCAAAATAGCGACAAATTGTTCCAAATAATCTCGATCCATTGCATCGTAATCCTCAATCTCTGAAGAATCCAGATCCAGAACTCCAAGTAGTTGGCCATTCTTCATCATCGGCACCACAATTTCACTTTTAGCTAGACTATCACAAGAAATATAGTTGGGATAGGTCCTTACATCACCAACCAGGACTGTTTCCTGAAAGTGAGCTGCCTCACCACAAACACCCTTACCTAGTGCAATACGGATGCAGGAAACACCTCCTTGGAAGGGACCTAAAACCAATTCCTTTCCATCGAACAGATAAAAGCCTGCAAATACGGTATTAGGAAAACGTGATTTTATGAGAGCACTGGCGTTGGAAAGATTAGCCAAAACATTGGTTTCGCCTTCCAATAGGAAGGACAATTCTTCATTTAACATTTGATAACGTGATTGTTTTTCTGATTTTAACATAGAACTATTATATCAAAAAAGGAGCAGAGACAAAAGAAAAAATCCCTTGTTTAGTAAACAAAGGATTTTGTGAATTTTCAATTTGATTAAAGTTCGATATCACCAAACAAATCAGCCATTGAAAATCCTGTTTGTGTTTCTGGAAGTTCGAAATCACGCTTCTCTTGACGTCTTGGACGACGTGGACGAGCAGCACGTTTTTCTTCTTTTTGTCCTTCTTCTTGAGCTGGACGTTCTTCAAGAGCTTTAATAGAAAGTGATACACGCTCTGCATCTGCGTTAACTTCAAGAACTTTAACTTGAACTTCTTGACCAACTTTAAGAGCTTCTTTTGGATTTTCAATACGTTTGTGTGAAATTTGTGATACGTGAACAAGTCCATCGATACCTGGCAATACTTCAACAAATGCACCGAAGTCAGTCAAACGTTTAACTGTTCCTTCTACTACATCACCTTTAGCCAATTTTTGCTCAACACCATCCCATGGTCCTGGTACTGTTGCTTTAAGTGAAAGTGATACACGTCCTTCTTCTTCGTTAAGATCAAGGATTTTCACTTCAATTTCTTCACCAACAGTTACAACTGATTTTGGTGAAACGTTACGTTCATGTGACAATTCAGTCAAGTGAACCAATCCGTCAACACCACCAAGGTCGATGAAAGCACCGAAACTTGTGATACGAGCAACTTTACCAGTTACAACATCACCAACAGCAAATTTACCAAATACTTCAGCGCGAGCTGCTGCTGTAGCTGCTTCAACAACTTCACGACGTGAAAGGATGAAGCGGTTTTCTTTAGCATCAACTTCTTTGATTTTAGCATCAAATTCTTGACCTACAAAACGCTCAGTGTTACGTACGAAACGAGTATCCAACATTGAAGCTGGGATAAATCCACGAACACCTTCAAATTCTACTGAAAGTCCACCTTTAACGGCACGAGTTCCTTTAACAGTAACAACTTCTTCTTCGCGACCAACAAGTTTGTCCCATGCTTTGCGAGCTTCAAGGCGTTTTTTAGATACAAGGTATGTAACTGTATCAGTATCTTTACCAACTACTTGACGAAGTACAAGAACATCCAATACTTCTCCTACTTTAACAAAGTCATTGATATCTGCATCGCGATCGTTTGTCAATTCGCGAAGAGTCAAGACACCTTCAACACCAGTTCCAGAGATTGCAACGTTAGCTTGAGTCGCATCAACTGTCAATACTTCAGCACTAACAACATCACCAGTCTCAACTTGGCTAACGCTATTTAGCAAATCTTCAAATTCGTTCATCTAAAAAATCCTCCAACAATCAAGTTTTTTCTTAAACTTGACATACTTATAATTTTTTTCCTAAGCACTCGCAAGGACATGTTCATATCATTCACGTCTTTCAATTATAAAAATAAAATACCCTAAGATATTTTGCTTTTTATCTTGATTATTACCTAAGAACTGGGGTAGCTGGATTCGAACCAACGCATGAGGGAGTCAAAGTCCCTTGCCTTACCGCTTGGCTATACCCCATTGATAAAATGGAGAGAGAGGGATTCGAACCCCCGAACCCGAAGGAGCGGATTTACAGTCCGCCGCGTTTAGCCTCTTCGCTATCTCTCCTACAATCAACATGGACTATTATATCATGAAAATTTCAAAAAAACAAGACTTATTTTGCTAAATTATAATTTTCAATCAAAATTTCCACAGCTTTTTCCAATTTTTTATAAAAACTATCGACATTCCCATTCTTTATGATGGCAAATTGTCCATCTAATTCGGCAATTTCTCCGATAATTTTTTTACCAATGGTCAAGGTATAGCCTTCAAAACTGTCTTTTCCTACATTAACTTTGGCATCTGCTACTTGAATTTCAATTTTTTTATCTTTCTTGCTCATTTCATACCTCTCTTCACTTTTTCTATTTTACAAGAAAATCCTAAAACTAGCAAGAAAAAACTCTATATCAGGCTTGTCTGACATAGAGTTTTATGTAAACAACCTTAATCGATTTAGCATAGCTAATAGTTAGTAAACAAGCATAAGTGACTATCCTTTTTAGATTATCAGTGAGTCTCACCACCTACTAACTGCAAATCCTTATCTTTGTAGTCTACAATAGCTTCAATAGCTACCTCTATGCCTCTTACAATATCACATAGACTCATTCCTGCAGTATTCGGCTTATTTACTACTTGTTCCATCATATATGGAATATGCATGAAACCTGCTCTCATATTAGGGAATTTTTTATCCACTAAATAAAGAGCTTGGTACATCAAATGATTGCAAACAAAGGTTCCTGCACTATTGGATACAACTGCTGGAAGTCCTTGTTTTTTAATAGCTTGTACCATCGCTTTGATAGGTAAACTACTAAAATAGGCCGATGCTCCATCAATACGAATCGGTGTATCAATTGGTTGATTGCCTTCGTTATCAGGTATGCGAGCATCATCTTGATTAATAGCCACTCGTTCAGGTGTTAAACCTGTCCTGCCGCCTGCTTGTCCAATACAAAGTACAGCATCTGGTTGATATCGTAATATTTCTGCCTCTAAAACTTCTGACGACTTATAAAAAACCGTTGGAATTTCTACCCAGCGAACTTCGGCCCCATTAATCTCAGATGGTAATAATTTTACAGCCTCCAAAGCTGGATTAATCTTTTCACCTCCAAAAGGATTAAAACCTGTAACCAATATTTTCATTTTATTTTCCTTTACTAAAATGCGAGAAAGTACATTAAGAATATGTGAATAACAATCATTACTAGAGCAACACCTGCTTGAGCCTTTATAACACCATTCTGATCTTTCATATCCATCAGTGCTGCTGGTAGAGCGTTAAAATTAGCAGCCATTGGGGTCAATAAGGTCCCACAATAACCTGCTGTCATGGCAAGAGCACCAGCCACAATTGGATTAGCTCCCAGAGCAAATACAAAGGGAACTCCAACACCTGCTGTAATAACGGTGAATGCTGCAAAAGCATTTCCCATAATCATTGTGAATAGAACCATTCCAAGAACATAGGCCAAAACTCCTATAAAGCGACTATCTGAAGGAACAATACCGCTAATCAGATGAGAGATAACATCACCAACACCTGCTACAGTAAAAATAGCCCCCAAAGCCCCTAATAATTGGGGAACAATCCCACTTGTTGAAACTTGCTGAGTCATTCGATTATTTTCTGATAACAAACTCTTAGGGTGACTATTGGTAATCACAAGAACAGAAATTGTAGCAAACAAGGCGGCAAGGCTAATCGAAATCTTGCTAAATTCTGGAATCATTTGCGCTAAGACCAACGCAAGTATTGCCATCAGCATAACTGGAATAAAAATTTTATTTTTCAATCTGTTAGATTCAATATTGGCTTTCATTTCATCTAAGGATGGCAAGGTTCCGATACGGACTTGCTTAAACAATGTTAACAGCGATAATAGGATTACAATAATACCAATACTCATATTTGGCATATAGGAACCACCTATAAACGTAATAGACAATAAAATCCAAAATGCAGATGTTCCAAATCGGACTGGGTTTGTTTTATCTTTATAACTACAATAGGCTGTATGGAGAAATTGACAACCAATCACAATATAGGTCAACTCTAATAGTTGCTTTGCCAACTCTGTCATTTTTGTTCTCCTCCCCTAGTCTTTTCTGATGTCAATTTTTTATCAAATAAATAATTATAAATCCCCACTACAATAAGTGTTATAACAGCAACAATAATAGATGCAGAAGCAATCCCTGCATAATTGCTTTCATAGCCTAACTGATCTAATGTTCCCCCTATCAAGAGGACTCCCCCAGCACCTACAAACGTATTTTGAGCAAAGAAATTTCCAAAATTTTCATTCGCAGCTGCACGCGCTTTTATTGTCTCATCTTCAACCTCTGTTAACTTTCTACCTAATTGAGACTCTGCTGCTGCTTCTCCCATAGGTTGAACCAAAGGTCTGACAAACTGAGGGTGTCCTCCTAGACGAATTGAAAAGAAACCAGCTAACTCTCGAATAAAGAAATAAACTGTATAGAAGTTTCCAACTGTCAGACCTTTAATCTTTCGAATCAAATCAATTGATCGTTGCTTGAGTCCAAAGGTTTCTGACAGCCCCACAAGAGGCAAGGTAACCATAAAAATCGTGAGCACTCGCTGATTGCTAAATTCTTTTCCCAAAATCTCCAAAAATTCAACAAGAGAAACACCTGAAACTAAAGCTGTAACCAAACCAGCTAAGACTACTGTTGCAATTGTATCAAACTTTAAAATAAAACCCACAACAATGATTGCTATTCCTATTAGCTTAATCCACTCCATATCAAACTCCTTTATATCCAAAATGACAGTATTTTTAAAATTTTATCAAGAGCAATACCATTCCTTATTTAATGTGTTTTTCTAGTTCTTTTTGGTATTTGCTATTGGATTCCAATTTTTCTTTTTGCCATTTTTTAAGAGCTTCGTCATATTCTTTTGTTGTAACAATATCTTTTTGCAATCTCATTCCTTTAAAGATATATGGATCCCCCTTAATACCAACTTGTGAGTATGGTTTTGAGAATGGTACTACGTTACTTACAACTGGAGAACCGCCAGATGAAGCTGTTGGCATCAATAATGAACTATCTGTCAACCAAGCTTGAGCTTTGGCATATTTTTCATATCTCTTCTCTAGGTCAGTGGTCTCAGAAGCAGCATCTTCTAACAATTTCTTATATTGATCCAAACCAAGTTTAGCTACAACATCCTTATCTTTTCCTTTCGTAATACCAAGGTGTTTCATGGCAGAACCAGATTTTGGATCCATAATATTCAAGTAAGACGCTGGATCTTGATAGCTTGGAGCCCATCCTGTACTGTTCAAATCATAGTCTTTTTGAGAAGGAACACGCGCTTGTGATGTAATCGTTTCTTTTTCATTATCTGTCATTTGAAGTACATCGATGACAACATTTTCAGCACCAAGAGTTGATTCAATAGACTGTTTGAAAGAGTTGCTTTGTTGAACGGCGATAGTATCTGTTTGTTCAACCGGGACATCCAAGTGAATTGGGAAAGTTACCCCTTTAGATTCCAGGTCTTTCTTAGCTTTTTCGAAAGCAACTTTAGCCTTGTCAGGGTTGTAGATAGAATCCTTACCGTCAACTAGCTCAACACCTTTCCATTGGTCACCATAGTTCACCAACTCTGCTTGAGCGATTTGACCAAAGTTCTTACCACCTGCTTGTACGAAGTTATCTGGAACAAGACTGTTACGAATAATCTTGTCCGCACCGTCTTCACCATTTAGCTGGGCAGCATAAGAATGGCGGTTGAAGGCAAAGTTGATAGCCTGACGGAAGTCCTTATTAAGCATAGCTTCTTTTGTAGAAGTCTTTTGTTCTTCACTTGTTTTCGCAGTTTTATTGTATGATTGACGATTTACGTTAAAGGTGAAGTAATAACTACTTGAGTCCTGTGGGCTATAAGTAATTTTATCTCCGTATTGTTCCAAAGTTGAAGCAAAGTTTGAGCTACTTGGGAAGAGACGGGCTGTCGTATAGGCACCTGAAGAGAAGCTACGAATCAACGATTCCTGATCTGAACCATCGTAGTAGGTCAATTTAATCTTCTCAATTTTAACATTTTCTTTATCCCAGTAATTTGGATTTTTTTCATATTCAATCAACGATTTAGAAGTCAATGTTTTTAAGAAATAAGGACCATTGTAGAGAATGCCTGCTGGGCTAACCTCTCCGTAATTCTTTCCTGATGCCTTTAAAAACTCTTCATTTACTGGCAACATCGTCGCTGTTGTAACTTTTGAATTCCAGAAACTTTCTGGCGCATTCAATGTATACTCAACTGTGTAGTCATCCAAAGCTTTAACACCAACTGCAGAGAAATCATTGGTTTCACCAGTCATATAGGCGTCCAAGCCTTTGATTGAATTTTGGATGAGAGAGACACCGTCTGACTTACCATCAGCAACGTGTTTTAGTCCTGTCACAAAGTCATGGGCTGTTACTTCTGCGTATTCTTCGCCTTCTGATGTGTACCATTTCACTCCTTTACGAAGTTTATAGGTATAAGTCAATCCATCTTTTGAGACAGACCAATCCTCAGCCAAAGAAGGAATAACATTACCATATTTATCATTTTCCATCAAACCATCAACGACATTTCCGATAATATCTGTTGTGGATGTACGCGTTGCTATGCTGTAGTCCAAGGATGCTGGATCCACTGCATAGACATAAGAAAATGTTGTCGGAGCATCTGCTTCTTTATCAGCTTTTCCACAGGCTGCTAAAAGATGTTGTGCTTAGGATAAGTCCTGTTGTTAAAATCCACTTTTTCGATTTCATAAAAATCTCCTTTAATATATTTTTAATCTACTTTTACAATCCAACCTTCTGGCGCTGGAATATCACCAAACTGAATACCTGTCAATTCATCATAGAGTTTACGAGTCACAGGACCTACTTCTGTTTCGCTATAGAATACATGGAAATCATTACCGTGTTGAATGCCTCCAATTGGAGAAATAACCGCTGCTGTACCACAGGCACCTGCCTCTACAAAACGGTCAAGGTTATCAATTGGAACATCACCCTCAATAGGAGTTAAACCCAAGCGGTGTTCTGCCAAATAAAGCAAAGAATACTTGGTAATAGATGGCAAGATAGATGGACTCAATGGTGTTACAAATTCATTATCAGCTGTAATTCCAAAGAAGTTAGCTGATCCGACTTCTTCAATCTTTGTATGTGTTGATGGATCTAGGTAGATAACATCTGAGAAATGACGTGACTTGGCCAATTTCCCTGGCAAGAGACTGGCAGCATAGTTTCCACCAACCTTAGCCGCACCTGTACCATTTGGAGCAGCACGGTCATATTCATCCTGAATCAAGAAGTTGGTTGGGACCAAACCACCCTTAAAGTAATTTCCAACTGGCATAGCAAAGATAGTAAAAATATACTCCTCTGCTGGTTTTACCCCGATAATATCTCCGACACCAATCAAAAGAGGGCGAAGATAGAGGGTTCCACCTGTTCCGTATGGTGGTACGTATTCTTCATTGGCACGGACAACTGCTTTACAAGCTTCTACAAACATTTCTGTCGGAACTTGTGGCATCAAGAGACGGTCACATGTCCGTTGCAGGCGTTTGGCATTTTCATCAGGACGGAACAGTTGAACACTGCCATCCTTAGTACGATAAGCTTTCAAACCTTCAAAGGCTTGTTGACCATAGTGGAGACTTGGAGAAGACTCTGAAATATGCAAGGTTGCATCTTCTGTAAGTTCTCCTTGATTCCATTGTCCATTTTTAAAATGAGCAATATAGCGATAAGGTAATTTCATATAGGAGAAACCAAGGTTTTCCCAATCAATCGTTACTGTCATATTCCACTCCTTATTCTAAAAACCTATTTCTTATATTCTACACTATTTTTCTAAAATAGCAAGTATATTTTGTAATTTTCAGAAAATTTCTTCAATAAAAAGAACCAGCTCTTAGAACTGACTCTTCATTTCACTTATTTAGCTTCTGTAAATACTTCTTTAAGATAAGCGTCAAAAACTTCTTCATCTGAAATCGTGTCAGAAATGAAGCTTCCATTGCTAGTGCGTTCTGACAAGTTCAAGTCTTGCAATCGGCTTTCATAGATTGTTCCTTTATTGGATTGGACAAGCAGAATTTGATCGTTCCCGTCCACTTCTGTACTGAAGAGGTCACCAACGAAGCCTTGTTCTGCAACTGCACCAGCCAAGAAGACACGGTGCGGTTTGTTTTTCAACTCACGCAAGACTTGTAGTCCTCGTTTGGCACGGCTGGTTGCCGGAATTTCGTCAATAGAAACACGTTTCAAACTTCCACGTTGGGTCAAGAGGTAGAAGGATGAGGTATTGCAAATAAAGGCAGACTGGAGAACATCATCTTCTTTCAGGTTCATAGCCTTGACCCCTGCAGCCTTGGCACCGACAACCGGAACCTCTTCAATATTGAAACGAAGGGCATAACCGTTTTGGCTAATCAAGACAACATCATCCAATTTAATTGGAGCCACTGCTACAATCTGGTCTGTCTCGTCTTTGAGCTTAGCATACTTGACAGACTTAGTTTTATAGGTCCGCCATGGAGTGAATTCTTTTCGTTCTACCCGTTTGATTTGACCAAGACGAGTAGCTGCAAAATAAGTTGTCGCATCATCAACCTGATCCACAACTTCCACATAAAGGATTTCTTCATTCGTTTCAAAATTGGTAATAGTTTGGCTCAAATGCTCTCCGATGTCCTTCCAGCGAATATCTGCTAATTCATGGATTGGTCTGTAAATGACATTTCCAAGAGTCGTGAACATCAAGAGATGCTGGGTTGTCTTGGCAGATTGAACAAAAATCAAACGGTCGTCATCACGTTTGCCAATTTCCTCTAGCGTTGAAGCCGCAAAGGAACGCGGGCTGGTACGCTTGATGTAACCTGCCTTGGTTACGCTGACGTAGGTATCTTCCTCGGCGATCAGACTAGCTGTATCAATCTCGATTGCTTTCGCAGTGTCTTCTAAAGTACTCAAACGTGGAGTCGCAAATTTCTTCTTGACCTCACGAAGTTCTTTCTTCATGAGATTGTACATGGTCCGTTCATCACCGATAATCGCCGCAAGCATAGCAATCTTTTCACGAAGTTCTGCTTCTTCTTCCTGCAAGACAACTACGTCTGTATTGGTCAAACGGTACAGTTGCAAGGTTACGATAGCCTCAGCCTGTTCTTCCGTAAAATCATAGCTAACTTTGAGGTTTTCCTTGGAGTCAGCCTTATTCTCAGAAGCGCGGATAAGAGCAATGACTTCGTCCAAAATCGAAATCACACGAATCAAACCTTCGACAATATGGAGACGCTTCTCAGCCTTCTCCTTGTCAAAGCGGGAACGAGCCAAAATCACTTCACGACGGTGGGCGATGTAGCTAGACAAGATTGGAACTATCCCAACCTGACGAGGCGTGAAATTGTCAATCGCCACCATATTAAAGTTGTAGTTGATTTGCAGGTCTGTGTATTTGAAGAGATAGTTGAGAACGAGCTCCGTATTAGCGTCTTTTTTGAGCTCAATCGCAATACGAAGACCATTACGGTCAGACTCATCACGAACCTCAGCAATGCCTGCCACCTTGTTATTGACACGAACATCATCGATTTTCTTGACTAGATTGGCCTTATTGATTTCATAAGGAATCTCAGTAATAACGATTTGTTCCTTACCACCTTTTAGCTTTTCAATTTCAGTCTTGGAACGAACAACCACGCGCCCTTTCCCAGTCTCATAAGCTTTCTTGATTTCATCACGACCCTGAATAATAGCCCCTGTAGGGAAGTCTGGTCCAGGCAAGAATTCCATGAGTTTATCAATCTTTGCAGTTGGGTGGTCAATCATGTAAACTGCAGCATCTATGACCTCAGCTAAATTATGGGGAGGAATGTCTGTGGCATAACCAGCCGAAATCCCAGTCGAACCATTGACCAAGAGGTTTGGAAAGGCTGCTGGCAAGACCGTTGGTTCTTTCTCCGTATCGTCAAAGTTCCATGCAAAAGGAACTGTCTTTTTATCGATATCCTGAAGAAGATAGCCTGCAATTTCAGACAAACGTGCCTCAGTATAACGCATAGCCGCAGGAGGATCTCCGTCCATAGAACCGTTATTACCGTGCATTTCAACTAGAATCTCACGATTTTTCCAGTTCTGTGACATACGAACCATGGCATCATAGATAGAAGAATCCCCGTGTGGGTGGAAATTCCCCATGATGTTCCCGACTGACTTGGCCGACTTACGGTAGCTCTTGTCAAAAGTATTGCTATCCTTATTCATAGAATAAAGAATACGGCGCTGAACCGGCTTCAACCCATCACGAATATCTGGCAAAGCCCGGTCTTGAATAATGTACTTGGAGTAGCGACCAAAGCGCTCTCCCATGATGTCCTCCAGGGACATATTTTGAATGTTACTCATATAGGATACAGAGCCCGTAAAATATCAAGTGAAAATAGAAGATTCTTGAAGTAAGCAAGCTCACCAGAGAATTTATCTTTTTCACGCATCATTTAGGGCGTGTTCAACTCCTTTCAAATTTTATATAAGTGGACTAGGTTATAACTAAAAAACGATTTATCTTTTTTACACACCGTTTAGTCCGTGTTCAGTTTTTACATGCAAGTTGAAAAGAATGATCTCACAGAAATAGACGTGTTTGGATAATAAAAAATAGATTATTCATATTCTTGTTTTAATGCATCCTTAACTTCTTCTTTTAACGAATCCAAAAAATACTTTTTAATTTTAATTACTTCATCTACAACAGAATTGTCTAAATAGAAAACTCTACCAGTCTGTTGTTCATGAAGTTTTTTTAATAAATCCTTTTTATTTGGCCAAATAAGTTTTCTTGCTGCTGGAATGAATGCTTTATGCCCAGTGAACGGTAAAGTGAAACTTTGACCTTTTTTAAATGACTTATTAATTATTGTTAAGGTAGCAAAGCCCATAACCTCTTCACCGAGCACAACAACAATGAATGGTCTAATATCATATTCATTTCCTTGATTGGAATAATAACAATACTCTTTAGAAATATTATATTTATATTTCTTACCTTCAATTTCTGTCGATTTAAATTTTAGAACTCGTAAATTATCAGGTTGCAAACCATGACTAAAAGTATTTAACTCAATCTTATTATCATCCTCTGAATAAATCAAATAGACTGTTGGATTATCTCCAAAATCACCTTCAAATTCAAAAGACTGAAACAAATAATAATTATATTTATAGTCATTTCTTGAAGTAATGGTCATTTTAGAAATCACAGGGGGAGTAATTACCAAATTGTCTATTTTCGATTTTTGAATATATGCTAGTTGAGTATCATGTTTAATATTATTTTTAAAACCAAATTCTTGCAATTGTTTTAAGAGTTCCTCTATTGAGGATACTATTTCAGAATTCGATTCTTTAATAACATTTGCTATAACAGCAATATCTGACTGAGAAAACTGAGACATTTTTCTAACTAAGTCAATAAATTTTTTATCTAGCTCATCCATCAAACTAATTGAAAAACTTTTATTGAAAGCCTGAGGATACTGATCCTCCAAAGCGTTTTTAAAATCATCATAAGTAGCAAACGTGCTTTTCAAGTGATATTCAATCATCAAAATTTCTTCAACAATATGATTTGTCTCCCAAAATCTTAAAACCTCTTCAAAATACGGATTATCTTTATGACGGTCTATCATATAATCTCGATAATCTTCGATAAGTTTTTTTAAACTCTTTTTATCAGCCTTCTCTTGCAAACCTAATGAATCATAAAATTGATCCCAAGAAAAATCCGCTATTTTACCAAACAAATATGAAGTAATTCCTAAATCTAAAAACATTATAATCCTCCGAAATGTTACTAAATGGCTTTATCCTTATCAATGGAATTCTAATCTACTACATTTAAGCATCTTCTTTCCTCAGCATACTCAATCATCTTCTCAGCTACTTCTTTATCGTAGACAAAGCCCAGCTTTTGAGCAAGTCTTTGAGCTTCTCTATGGAAAAGTTGCATCGTAGCAAACAAAGACTGAATGATTTTATCTAAACTTGAGAAATCAAGAAGATTTGAGAATTCATTCTCTTTCTCAGCAGGCAAATAGTGAAAGAGGTACTTGTAATTTTTACCGATGTCAACTGCTCCCCTATCACTTACTGCCTGCCAAGCTAAGACTTTTAAGAGTTCTTGTTGACAAATACCGTAGAGATAGTCCGTGGCATAGATGACTTGTTTGCGACAAATCCCTTTAACCACGTAGGCTGACACCCACCAAAATTCATTGCAGGAATTTTTAAAATCTGTCTCAGTAGCTGGATGTATCCAAAAACGTTCTAGATTTTGGGAATAGGGTTTAAATAAATATTCTGGGTCTTCCAAAACAGCGAATCCTGCCTCGCTATCCACCCACTCTTGAATGTGTTCTTTGGGGCAGAGAGTCAAATCAATACGATTACCATCTTCAAAGAGCATGAGGTAGAGACGACGATGGTCAAGAGCAACCTCTTGCTCAATAATGCATTTGCCAAACTGGTCTAGCCAAGAAAGGTCACTCGTCAGATTATCTAAATCGTCCACGACATAGATCACATCATAGTCTTGAAATTCATCTTTTGGGGCCTTTGGGTTTGTCCGTGAACCAGATATGGCGACAGCTTTGACTTGAAGCACTTTTGCGGTTTGAAAAATTAAATCAAGCATTTCGGGTTCAGTTCTCATGTTAATACCTTCTCGTTTTATAGATTACTAGGTGTCTGCTTCTTCTTACTGGATAGTTTTTATACTATAACTCCCCTGTCTGGTAAAGGCTATATCCTTCGTAGTAGTATGAAGCATCCACTCCCTTAAAGAAACTGGTCTGACTGAGGTCATCCGTCAAGTTATTGAGAAGTAAATACTTGAGTTCTCCAGTCGATACTGCACTACGCTTCATGGCATTGAGGTATTCATCCTTATCAATGGCGTTCCAATCTACCACCTTACCCAGCTTCTCACGAAGCATACAATCTAGCCAAATCCGCATTGCGCGTCCATTCCCCTCACGGAAAGGATGGGCAATATTCATATCCGCATACTTATCAACCACTTGATCAAAATTGTCATGAGGAAGTTTGTCAATATACTGTAAGGATTGCTCTAAAAAAATACGGGGAGCAAATTGAAAATTATCCTTTGCAATATTAACATCACGGATTTTTCCAGCGAAATCATAGATGCTGGAAAAGAGATAGTGGTGAATAGCTGACAGCCCTGCAAATGTCCCAACTTCCATCTCGAACAAGTCTCCTGTCTGAAAAAGCAGGGCAGCTTGTTTTTTTGTCAGTTTTTCTTCTGCATCTGCCAGCTGGGCTGAGTTGGTTATGCCTAGTTTATTTTCCAATGCCATATCTTCCCCTTATTAACGCCATTTTGTATAGAAAAGAGGGTATCCTTTAGCAATATGTTCTTTCAGTTCATCTGGCAACTCAAACTCTACAATGTCTGTAGTAACCCTTGGTAAGTAAGCAAAATCTCCGTTGAGTCCGCTACAATAGAAACCATTTTCCTTAGCCTCTTTGTCCAATGAAAATATCACTTTTGGAATAAAATACTCATAATCAGGCTCTCTATTAGAAATCATATTTCTTACATCCAAAATAGATGTTTTCGCATCCAACACATCAAGTACTTTCCCATACTCTGCATGACTTATTTTGAACAATCTAATCTTTGCCGCTCCTTTAGGTTTCTTATTCTCCATTTACTGGATCCTCCTTCTTACTTTTTTCAATGTAAACTGTTTGTAAGGTGTAAATAAATAGCTATTATCAAAACTCAACTTGTCCTTTTTAGGGAAAAACTGCCTAAAAATTAGGACAGCTACTCCCTAAAAAGGACAGATATACTGAACTATCTTGCTACTACTTCCTTAGTCGCAGCAATTTTTTTGTCAGCCCAGATGACTAAATCCTTGATAACTAATTTCTCCACTGCTCGAACAAAGTCAGACATAAATGTATAGTCGATTTGATTATTTTTGATAGGAAGCTTAACATCTGTCTCTTTTAATACTTTTTCATTAAAAGAGCTACTTCCCCAACTAAATGTAGAGAAACTCTTTCTTAATGAAGTAATTAAATAAAGAGCTTTATACCTATCCAATTCTACTTCTTTAGTGCGCAATACCTTAATTTTATCTCCTGTGAAATAGGGTTCTTTTTGATAAAACATCGTTGCCGTATCTTGACCAAAACTAATTGTGTTAGCAGGATTGAGAAATTCTTCACTCTCTGTAATATAACCTCGAATCCCATTGTTACTATCTCCACGAGCTACATAAGGAAACTTTCCTCCAAACTCAATCATATTTGCATTGAATTTCTTTTTACTACTGGATAAGTTAAAGACCTGAGAAAGTTGGAATACCTCCGACTCCTCTACTCTACTCTTAGTATCGGAAAGTTTTGCAAACTTGTCAAGTACTTTTTCATCATTTTTTGTAAGATGATAATCTCTGAGATTTGTTACAGTTAGATAAGCCTCGAGCGTCTCGATGCGTTCAGCCTCGAGCGTCTCGATGCGTTCAGCCTCGAGCGCTTTGATGTAGTTTTCCATATATGAAAATGCCAATTTGTTATTGAGAGTTGGAAGTTTAACTAGGAGGTCATGAGATTTAGAAGAGCGTAGCTTATTTCCAAAATCAAATTTACCAACTAAAGATTTTTGAATTGAAGATGCTAAAAATAACATGGAGTGTTCACTATACTCTTCGTCATTCCAGTAGACACCCACATCATCTGATGCGCTAAATTCATAATTTCGATAAAAAACATTTCCAAAAATATCAATAGTCAGAGAATTTTTTGGAAAAATAGTCATCTTATTCCCAATATGTCTAACGACACCCGTATTAGTCACTCCTGCCATCACAAATGGTAAAAGGCCATCTATCTGATCTGCTTTCGTTAGACGGGAACCCTGAACAATATTACCAAATAAATCTCCTATCCGATACTCTCTCCACTCGCCCCCACTTGCTTCAAATTCCTCTTCCAATTTTTGAAGGCGAGGGCTTAGGCTTTTTTTGAGCTATCTTCCCCCTTGTTTTTCAGGAGTTGTTCCACTTCCCAAGCTAAGTAGTCAGCAACAGTCTTTTTAAAATCATCCAAGGTTGGTTTTGTATCAATGATCTGGTGCTGTTCGAAATTCCAATCATTACCCTTGTCAGTGATAAAGTCCTCAATAAAGATAGCATCTAAATCCCAAAGTTCTTTACTCACTTCCGCTCTCTTTCCAGCCTTATAAATTTTAATCACATCTTGGTAACGCTGGATAGGATTATCAACCTCTGAAATACCTCGCTTAGCACGTTTAAAACCGTCATTTCTAAAGTCAATAAATTTAACCGTCTGGTCGTAATCGTGTGCCTCATGAGCCTTAAAAATGTAGATAGAAGTCTGGACTCCTGCCATGGGAACAAAAAGGTCAACAGGCATTTTGATAGAAGCAAGTAGGGTATGCTTTTTCAAAATAGCTTTAGCTGTCTTTGTTGCCTTACCAGAACCAGCACTATCTTGAATGATAATGGCACCTAGGCCACCACGCTCCATCTTATCCAAACCATAGGCTATAAAAGGAAGACCATTTTCTTCATAAGAGAAAGGGGGATTCAGCAAGACACGATTAGCTTTAAAATCCGTAAACAGACTCTCAGGACGATTGAATGCAGAACCTTTTTCAATTCGACTAGATCCATCTCCACGAAGAATCATATTGGTTGTCGCTAAGGTATACATCTCTGCATTAAGTTCTATTCCTAGCAGGTTATCTTTCTTGAGCTTCGCAATCTCCTCGTTGGCTCGAGAAGTCCCCTTCCCAAAACTGATATTTGCATGATCTATCATCAACTCCATCGCTGAAATGAGGAAACCAGCTGAACCAGTCGCCAAATCCATAACCTTGCTCTCACTTGTTATCCCCAGAATTTGCGCCATCATTTTGGTAACATAAGGAGGGGTCAGAACAATACCAATTTCTTTTCCATCTCCCAAAGCATACTTTAGAAATTCGGAGTACATCTCCCCCATAATATCGATATGTCCACCCAAACCATCAATGGACTTGAAAATATTCTCATAGATAAAAGTGAAGATTTGCTTGGTAACAGAATTTTCCTTTTGAGGGAGAAGTTGTGCTACTTCTTTGTCATTGGTAATCAACTCGTCACGCTGGCTATCTTTGGAAATTTCTCCAAAAGAAGCCAACATGAGAGTTTTCTTATCTTCATTGATTTCACGTTCATCTAGGAAAGCCTTGATTTGATCAACAACTTTCTTACCATCACGCTTGGTTTCAGACTGCACACCTTTTAAATCGTCAGGTATTAAGCCCTCATCAACCTTTTTGCCCTTACAATCTACGATATCCTGCATAGATAATAGCATACCAGACACATAAAGCACCCGTTGAGGAGCTGTGATATTATGGTTGTGCATCAATTTATTGAGCTTTTTAGCATAGCCTTGCAAGGTCGCTTGACTATCAATCAGAATTTGGTGTTTTTCTTCTTCGCTCAAAACAGCATCTTTGTAGAATATCTCAAAGGTGGACTCATTTTCCAAAAAATCAAAAGTCGTTACCTTTGATAGCTCTTTATAGGCATTAGGAGCAGAACCAAAGACATAATAAACTTTGATAGTCACATTTTCTTCGTTATCACCTGCAACACCAACTGCGACGGCTTCATGATATTTACCACTATCAATAACTGCCCTCGCATAATGCAAAACCCCATTCACCGCAAAATCACTAATTGATTTATCATCAAACTTAATACCGTCCTTTGTTTGAGCAACTAGCTTAGATAATTTGAGTTTGTTTTCAATCAAGATAGGAACTTGTTTGTATTTTTCAATATGAAAATCTGGTTTTCCAAAATTAGTCTTAGTTTGCGTCTTAGCCGCTCCCTTAAGCGCCTCTTTGAGATAAGCACTCATAGCAGATTCTTCATTATAATCCTGCAATTTTTTCAAACCAAGATTTTCAAACTGCTTTTTCACATAGTCATTCACATCCGACTCTAATTTCCAGTTTACTAACATATTATTTTCTTTCATTAAAACACTGTCGCTTCTTCCAACGTAAACTTGACATTATCCTCAATCCATTTACGGCGTGGTTCGACTTTATCGCCCATGAGGACATTGACGCGGCGTTCGGCGCGGGCTAGGTCTTCGATTGTGACACGGATGAGGGTACGAGTTTCTGGGTTCATGGTTGTTTCCCAGAGCTGGTCGGCATTCATCTCTCCAAGCCCCTTGTAGCGTTGGAGTGTTGCTCCTTTACCGAACTGCTTGCGGAGTTCTTCTAGCTCTCCGTCCGTCCAAGCGTAGGCCACTTCTTCTTTCTTGCCTTTACCTTTTGACATCTTGTAAAGAGGCGGAAGGGCGATATAGACATGTCCTGCCTCGACTAGCGGACGCATGTAACGGTAGAAAAATGTCAAGAGCAAGGTCTGGATATGGGCACCGTCAGTATCCGCATCGGTCATGATAATGATCTTGTCATAGTTGGCATCTTCAAGGGAGAAGTCTGCTCCGACACCCGCACCGATGGTATAAATCATGGTATTGATCTCTTCATTTTTGAGGATATCTGCCATCTTGGCCTTGGCTGTATTGATAACCTTACCACGAAGAGGTAGAATAGCCTGGAACTTGCGGTCACGGCCTTGTTTGGCAGAACCTCCGGCAGAGTCCCCCTCGACTAGATAGAGTTCATTCTTAGCAGGATTCTTGGACTGAGCTGGGGTCAATTTCCCAGACAACAAGCCCTTGTCTTTTTTATTTTTCTTGCCATTTCGGCTCTCATCACGTGCTTTTCGTGCCGCTTCGCGAGCATCACGCGCCTTGATAGCCTTGCGGATGAGGTTAGAAGCCAATTCACCATTTTCCATAAGGAAGAAGGTCAACTTATCCGCCACAATTCCATCCACAACGGGACGAGCCAGTGGGCTTCCCAATTTGTCTTTGGTCTGTCCCTCAAACTGCAAATGTTCTTCAGGGACTAGAATAGAGAGGACAGCCGCTAGTCCCTCACGATAGTCTGAACCTTCAAGGTTTTTATCTTTTTCCTTGAGAAGACCTGTCTTACGCGCGTAGTCGTTCATAACCTTGGTAATAGCGGACTTGAGTCCTGTCTCGTGCGTACCACCATCTTTGGTGCGAACGTTATTAACAAAGGACAAGATGTTATCTGAAAATCCATCATTGTACTGAAGAGCTACTTCCACTTGGAAACCATTATCTTCCCCCTCAAAGTACAGAACCGGTGTCAAGGTTTCCTTGTCTTCGTTTAGATAAGAAACAAAGTCCTGTACCCCGTTCTCATAGTGGAACTCAATCGCTTCATCTGTTCGCTTATCTGTCAGAGACAAGGTCACATTTTTCAAGAGGAAGGCTGATTCATTGAGGCGCTCTGAGATGGTATTGTACTTGAAGTCTGTCGTAGAAAAGATCGTTGCATCAGGCATAAACGTAACCTTGGTACCTGTTTTAGACTTGGGTGCTGTACCGATTTTCTTCAAGGTCGTGACAGGTTTTCCCCCATTTTCAAAACGTTGCTTGTAGACTGCACCATCACGAGTAATTTCTACTTCTAACCAGCTAGAAAGAGCATTGACGACAGAAGAGCCTACCCCGTGAAGTCCACCAGATGTTTTGTAGCCTCCTTGACCGAATTTCCCTCCGGCGTGAAGAATGGTAAAGATAACCTCAACAGTTGGAATTCCCATAGCGTGCATACCTGTCGGCATCCCACGTCCATGGTCTTGCACAGTCAAACTCCCGTCCTTATTGATGGTCACATCAATACGATCACCAAATCCAGACAAGGCCTCATCGACTGCATTATCAACGATTTCCCAAACTAGGTGATGGAGACCAGCGCCATCGGTCGACCCAATGTACATACCTGGACGTTTACGGACCGCATCCAACCCTTCTAGCACCTGAATGGCATCATCATTATAATTGTTAATATTGATTTCCTTTTTTGACACAAGGAACCTCCTATTCGTTCATCTTTACTATTCTACAGGTTTTCCAAGGATTTTGCAAAATTTTTCTTTCTCCGATGTAACAATTTCAGAAGAGATTCTCTGCCTTTCTTCTTCATTTCATGATATAATAGGAGTATGATTACAATAGTTTTATTAATCCTAGCCTATCTGCTGGGTTCGATTCCGTCTGGTCTCTGGATTGGACAAGTATTCTTTCAAATCAATCTGCGCGAGCATGGTTCTGGTAACACTGGAACGACCAATACCTTCCGAATTTTAGGAAAGAAAGCGGGAATGGCAACCTTTGTGATTGACTTTTTCAAAGGAACCCTAGCAACACTGCTTCCGATTATGTTTCATCTGCAAGGTGTTTCGCCTCTTATCTTTGGACTTTTGGCTGTCATTGGACATACCTTCCCTATCTTTGCAGGATTTAAGGGTGGCAAGGCTGTTGCAACCAGTGCTGGTGTGATTTTCGGATTTGCACCTGTCTTCTGTCTCTACCTTGCAGTTGTTTTCTTTGGAACCCTCTATCTTGGTAGTATGATTTCGCTATCTAGTGTCACAGCATCTATCGCGGCGGTCATCGGGGTTCTGCTCTTTCCACTTTTTGGTTTTATCCTGAGCAATTATGACCCTCTCCTCATCGCTATTATCCTAGCTCTTGCTAGTTTGATTATCATTCGTCATAAGGACAATATCACACGCATCAAAAATAAAACTGAAAATTTGGTCCCTTGGGGATTAAACCTAACCCATCAAGATCCTAAAAAATAAAACGCCAGTTCTGTACTGACGTTTTTTGTATGCTTATTTTGATTTGATATAATTGATACCATCTGCTTTTGGTGCAACTGCTTTTCCAAAGAAGGCTGCCAAGACAAGAATTGTCAAAACATAAGGTGCAATTTGAAGATAAACCGCAGGAACTCCTTGCAGGAATGGCAATTGAGAACCGATAACAGCCAAACTTTGTGAAAGCCCAAAGAAGAGACTAGATAGCATGGCTCCGATTGGATTCCATTTTCCAAAGATCATCGCAGCAAGGGCGATAAATCCAGGTCCAACAATAGTTGTTACTGAGAAGTTAACTGAGATTGATTGAGCATAAATCGCTCCACCAATTCCACCTAGGAAACCTGAAATAATAACCCCTAAATATCTCATCTTGTAGACATTGATTCCCAAAGTGTCCGCTGCTTGAGGGTGTTCACCGACAGAGCGGAGACGAAGACCAAATCGAGTCTTGAAGAGGATAAACCAAGCAAGGAATGAGAAGGCAATGGCCAGATAACCAAGTAGACTAGTTGACTTGAAGAAAATATCACCGATAACTGGGATATTTGCCAAGACTGGGAAATCAAAGCGTCCAAAAGTCTGACTTAGGTTGTCGGTTTGTCCTTTGTTATAAAGAACTTTCACCAAGAAAACAGCCAAGGCAGGCGCCATCAAGTTCAATACCGTACCGCTGACAACATGGTCTGCACGGAAATGAACCGTCGCTGCTGCGTGGATGATAGAGAAAAGGCCTCCAACCAATCCTGCAACTAGCAAAGATAGCCATGGAGTTGCTGCTCCAAATTGTTCTGCAAATTCAAGGTTAAAGACAACTCCAGAAAAGGCACCCATAACCATAATTCCTTCAAGGCCGACGTTTACCACACCACCACGTTCAGAGAAAACACCACCAATACTTGTAAAGATGAGGGGTGCTGAATAAATCAGCATAGAAGACACCAAGAGGGTGAGCAAGGTTGTAATAGACATCTTTACTTACCTCCTTTAACTTGTTTTTTCGGTTTGACAAAGCGTTCGATAAGGTAATGAACACTGACAAAGAAGATAATAGACGCTGTTACAATGCTAACAAGCTCAGACGGTACCTGCGCCGCATTCATACCAGGAGCTCCAACTTGGAGAACACCAAACAGAAAGGCTGCAAAGAGAATACCAATTGGTGAGTTGGCCGCAAGCAGACTAACCGCCATCCCGTTAAATCCAACAGCCAATGACGCCCCCTGAACATAGACATTCTGGAAGGTTCCAAGTCCTTCAACAGCTCCACCAAGACCAGCCAAGGCACCTGAAATAATCATTGAGAGGATAATCGTTCTTTTTGCAGAAATACCAGCATATTCTGAAGCATGTGGATTAAGACCAACCGCACGAATTTCAAAACCAAGGGTTGTTTTCTTGAGCATAAACCAAATGACTGCAACGGCAATGAGAGCAAAGAAAATACCAATATTCATCCGTGAGTTACCAGTCAATTCAGATAACCAAGGTGTCTGATAGGTTGCATTAGCCCCGACACGAATGGTCGAATCTGTACTTTGCATGAATTCTTTAGGAAAGGCATGGATAAAGGCATTCCCTACATACAAGACAATGTAGTTCATCATGATGGTGACGATAACCTCTGACGTCCCTAGATAAGCTCTAAGAATACCCGGAATCGCTCCGACAAGCCCACCAGCAATCAAGGCAATCACAATAGTTGCTAGAATCATCAAGGGACGGGGCATATCTGGATGCGACAAGGCAAACCAACCACTTAAAATCCAACCTGCCAAAGCCTGACCAGGAAGCCCAACGTTAAAGAAACCTGCACGACTGGCAACAGCAAATCCAAGACCAATCAAGACCAAAGGCCCCATTGCACGGAAGATTTCTCCAATCCCACGCAGGCTACCAAAGGCTGTATAGAACAATTCTTCGTAGCCCCAAATAGCATCATAGCCGAAGATCCACATGACAATGGCTCCAAGTAAAATTCCAAGGAAGACAGAGATCAAGGGAACCGAAATTTGTTGTAATTTTTTAGACATCACTCTTCTCCTTTCCCAAGTTTCCACCAGCCATCAAGACACCAAGTTCTTGTTTATTGGTTGTTTCTGGTGATACAATACCTTGAATCTTACCATCGTGGATAACGGCAATACGGTCTGAGACGTTTAAAATCTCATCTAGTTCAAAGCTGACAACAAGGACAGCCTTCCCATTATCACGCTCTTCAATCAAGCGTTTGTGGATATACTCAATGGCACCGACATCCAACCCACGAGTTGGCTGGCTGACGATAAGGAGATCAGGATCTCGATCAATTTCACGAGCAATAATTGCTTTTTGTTGATTTCCTCCTGAGAGTGCAGCTGCAGGAACAAATTCACTGGCAGCACGAACATCAAACTCTTCCATTAGCTTTTTAGCATAAGAAGTAATATTTGAATAGTTCAAAATTCCATTTTTACTATGTGGTTCTTTGTAGTAGGTTTGAAGGGCAATATTTTCAGAAATCATCATTTCCAAAATCAAGCCATCACGGTGACGGTCTTCTGGAACATGCCCAACACTCAACTCTGTAATTTGTCGTGAGTGCAAGCCTACAGTTGAATTTCCTTTTAGCTCGATGCTCCCAGATTCAACCTTGCGAAGACCTGTGATGGCTTGAATCAGTTCAGACTGACCATTTCCATCAATCCCCGCAATCCCAACAATCTCTCCAGCACGAACATCCAAGGATAGATTTTTCACAGCCGGGACACCGCGGTTTTCATTAACCACCAAGTCTTTAATAGACAAGACCACTTCTTTTGGTTGAGATGCTTGTTTCTCTGTTTTAAAGGAAACAGAACGTCCTACCATCATTTCCGCCAAATCAGCATTAGTAGCCCCTGCAATTTTGACGGTTTCAATTGATTTCCCACGACGGATAACTGTAACGCGGTCAGAAACTGCGCGAATCTCGTCCAACTTGTGGGTAATCAAGATAATTGATTTTCCTTCTTTGACAAGATTTTTCATAATAGCCATCAATTCATCAATTTCTGATGGAGTCAAAACAGCCGTTGGTTCGTCAAAAATAAGAATATCAGCTCCCCGATAAAGGGTTTTTAAAATTTCTACACGTTGTTGGGCTCCAACTGAGATGTCTGCCACCTTGGCAGAAGGGTCCACAGCTAAGCCATAACGTTCAGAAAGAGCCTTGATTTCTTTGCTAGCTCCAGCAATATCTAGTACACCATTTTTAGTCAATTCACTTCCTAAAATGATGTTTTCAGCCACCGTGAAAGCTTCTACCAACATAAAGTGCTGGTGAACCATTCCGATTCCCAAGCTAGCCGCTTTAGATGGTGAATCGAGATTGACAACTTGACCGTTGACCACAATTTCACCACTAGTTGGTTCAAGAAGCCCTGCTAACATGTTCATGAGCGTGGACTTACCAGCCCCATTTTCTCCTAAAAGTGCATGAATTTCACCTTTTCGTAGGTGCAGGTTGATGTTGTCGTTGGCAACAAATTCACCAAACACCTTGGTAATATCACGCATCTCAATGACATTTTCGTGTGCCATGTGCTCTTCCTTTCAGAGTCTTATTTTATTTCAATAAAACTTGCTATTTTATCTAGTAGCAAGCTTTACTGAGACAAAATGACTTTGTCTCAACTCTTAAAAAAGCGGCCGAGGGCCGCTTCCTAAGAAATGACTTCCATCCATTATTTTGCAGGAACTTTTACGCTTCCATCAAGGATTTTAGCTTTAGCATCTTCGACAGCTTTTTTACCTTCTTCTGAAAGGTTTGTTACTGCCAAGTCAACCCCTTTATCTTTCAATGAGTAAACGATCACTTGACCGCCAGGGAATTCACCTTTTTCTGCCTTGTTAGAAATATCTTTTACAGTTGTACCAACTTGTTTCAAAGTAGATACAAGAACAAAGTTTGATTCTTTACCATCTTTAGAAGTGTATTTACCTTCTGCTTCTTGGTCACGGTCAACACCGATAACCCAAACTTTTTCATTTTCAGGACGACTTTCGTTAAGTGATTTTGCTTCTGCAAAGACACCTGCACCTGTACCACCAGCTACTTGGTAAACAACGTCTGCACCAGCTGCGTATTGTGCTGCTGCAATTGTTTTACCTTTGGCATTATCACCAAATGAACCAGCATAGTCAACTTGTACTTTGATAGATGAATCTACTGAGGCAACACCTGCCTTGAAACCAGCTTCAAAACGAGAGATAACTTCTGACTCAATGCCACCTACAAAACCAACTTGTTTTGTCTTAGTTGTTTTAGCTGCTGCAACACCTGCAAGGTAAGCAGATTCATTATCAGCAAATGTTACGCTCACAACATTATTCTTTTGGTCTTTAATCACATCATCAATCAAGACATAGTTCAAGTCAGAGTGCTCTTTTGCTGCTTCTTCAACTGCATTGTGAAGGGCAAAACCAACACCAAAGATTAGGTTATAGCTTCCAGCCGCTTGTTGCAAGTTGTTAGCGTAGTCAGCTTCACTTGTTGATTGGAAGTAAGTGAAACCGTTATCTTTTGAAAGATTGTGTTCTTTACCCCAAGCCTGCAAACCTTCCCAAGCTGATTGGTTGAATGATTTGTCATCAACACCACCAGTATCAGTGACGATTGCTGCTTTTGTCTTCACATCAGAAGATGAATCTGCCTTACGAGAAGAGCGATTACCACATGCAGCAAGTCCAACTGCTGCCACTGCTACTAGGCCAAGACCTAGCCATTGTTTCTTGTTCATTACTGAACCTCCTAAATAAGATGTGCAACGATGTTGCAAGTATGGATTGGTTGGCCACAAGGACCGTGCCACTCAAAGAGCGACTCAGACTAATTTAAGTCTGTAAAAGAATATGGAAGTAATTCCCCGACCGTCATCTCGACCGTCGATTTATCTTTTGCGACTAAGGTCACTTTTAGATCTTGTTCAAAAAATTCGACCATTACTTGGCGACAAGCACCACATGGTGAGATTGGTTTTTCAGTTTGACCATAAACAATCAGCTCTGAAAATTCTCTTTGCCCTTCAGAAACTGCTTTAAAAATCGCTGTACGCTCTCCGCAGTTTGTCAAAGGATAGCTAGCATTTTCGATATTCACTCCCGTGTAAACACTGCCGTCTTTGGCTACTAAAACTGCTCCGATAGGAAAGTGAGAATAAGGGACATAGGCTTTCTTGCTGGTTTCAATTGCCAGTTCAATCAACTCAGTAGTCGCCATCTGCCAATTCTCCTTTTAGAATTGCTACTCCAGCTGACGTTCCGATACGGGTCGCACCTGCTTCGACAAAGGCAAGAGCATCCTCATAAGAACGAGCTCCACCAGCAGCCTTGACACCCATATCAGGCCCAACTGTTTCACGCATCAATTGAACATCTGCTATCGTAGCGCCACCAGTTGAAAAGCCAGTAGATGTTTTAACAAAATCAGCTCCTGCTTTTTGGGCTAATTGACAAGCCACAACTTTTTCTTGATCTGTCAGAAGGCAAGCTTCAATAATGACTTTCACTAACTTGTCACCACTTGCTTCTACAACAGCACGGATGTCCGATTCAACCAAGGCTAAATTACCTGATTTGAGAGCCCCAACATTGATCACCATATCAATCTCATCTGCACCATTTTGGATAGCTTCTTTTGTCTCAAAAGCTTTCACAGTTGAAGTTGTTGCCCCCAAAGGGAAACCTACTACTGTGCAGACCTTGACATCTGTGCCTTCAAGCCCTTTTTTGGCATGTTCAACCCAGGTCGGATTAACGCAAACACTGGCAAAATCATACTCCCTAGCCTCAGACAACAAACAATCAATTTGATTTTCTGTTGCATCTTGTTTTAAAAGCGTATGATCGATATATTTATTTAATTTCATATTCGGATTCTCCTGCTGTTTATGAGATAATTTCTATAATTTCTCGTAAACTTTGCACCCTATCATTTATTTTAACATATTTTTGAAAATCTGTAACTAGCTGAGGAGAAATTTTTCCATTTGTGTATACTTTTGCAACAATTTCTCCCTTTTGAACGGAATCTCCAACTTTCTTTTCAAAAACAATTCCTGTCTCATAGTCCAAGGCATCAGACTTGACTGCACGACCAGCTCCCAGTCTCATAGCATAAAGCCCAAATTCCATAGCCGGAAGAGCAGAAATGACACCCGTTTCCTGAGCAGGGATTTCCACCACATGGGCAACATTGACTGGGCGATAGAGGTCCTCCAAGTCTCCACCTTGGGCTTGGACCATCTCCTCAAACTTAGCCAGCGCTTGACGATTTTCAAGATGTTGGCGAACTTCTTCAACTGTCTTGTTTACATTTGCCAGGCCAAGCATAATTTGAGCCAATTCACAGATGAAGTGGGTAATATCCTGACGGCCTTGCCCTTGTAAAATCTCCAATGCTTCAAGAATCTCCAGACGATTTCCAATCGCTCGTCCCAAAGGCTGGCTCATATCCGTAATCACTGCTACTGTCTTCCGTCCAACAGCCTTACCAAGTTCCACCATGGTTTGAGCCAATTCACGCGCCTCATCAACCGTTTTCATGAAGGCACCCTCACCGACAGTCACGTCTAGCAAAATAGCATCCGCTCCTGCCGCAATTTTCTTGCTCATCACCGAACTCGCAATCAAAGGAATCGTGTCGACAGTTGCGGTCACATCACGGAGAGCGTAGAGAAGCTTGTCAGCTTTAACCAGTTGGTCTGATTGCCCAATGACAGATACACCAATGTCCTGTACCTGACGAATGAAATCTTCTTGACTGCGCTCGACTTGATAGCCCTTAATGGACTCCAATTTATCAATTGTCCCACCAGTATGGCCGAGACCACGACCACTCATTTTTGCCACAGGCACACCAAAGCTAGCAACAAGAGGAGCCAAAATCAAGGTCACCTTATCACCAACACCACCCGTAGAATGCTTGTCAACCTTAACCCCATCAATAGCGGATAAATCAAACTCTTGCCCTGTCTGAACCATCTTCATAGTTAGGTCAGATATTTCTCGTGTCGTCATTCCTTTGAAATAGACAGCCATAGCAAAAGCAGACATCTGATAATCAGGAACAGTTCCTGACACATAGCCTTCAACTAGCCATTCAATTTCACTCGAAGTCAGTTCTTGACCGTCTCGTTTTTTTTGGATTAAATCAACTGCTCTCATTCTTTCACACTTCTAAGGATATAGTATCCCTTGTCTTTTTTAAGGATTTCACAATTGCCAAACACATCTTCCATCTTAGACTTAGCACTTGGAGCCCCTTGTTTTTTCTGGATGACGATTGTCAAATCACCACCAATTTCCAAGAAATCTTTACTTTTCTCGATGATTTCATGAACGACTTGCTTTCCTGCACGGATAGGAGGATTAGAAATGACGTGGTCAAAATTCCCTTCAACTTGTTCATAGATGTTAGACTGGAAAATCGTCGCTTCTACTTTATTTCGTTCAGCATTTTGTCGCGCCAAATCCAAGGCACGATTGTTGATGTCAACCATGGTCGCCTGAACTCCATAAGCCTTAGCCAAGGACAAGCCCAAAGGTCCGTAACCACAGCCTACATCAAGGACAGTTTCTCCTTGATTGACCTCAAGACACTTGAGCAAGAGTTGACTTCCAAAGTCAACCATTTTCTTGCTAAAAACACCCGCATCCGTCAAAAAGGTCATTTTTTGTCCCAACAACTCTACTCTCAACTCATGAATATCGTGAGCAGCGTCAGGATTTTCTGCATAGTACATTTTATTCATAACCCTATTCTATCATATTTTGGATCGAATTGTAAATCGTTTACATATCCAGAATGAGACAAAAAGATTGAAGGAAGTTGCTTTACAATAGCTCCCCTTCAATCTCTTTCAACCTTTATAAGCAAATAGTATTTCATCTAGGACTACAGCTATCATTGCCATGATAAAACAACAAATTTATTGTCTATAATCAAGCGCATTTTTATTACTATTGCTTAACCTTCAGATACTTAATTATCAACAAAATTCCCAACAAAATATTTAGATAAAAGCCCAATTGATACGTTTGTGTCAGGATTTCCAAACTTGTCCAAAGTCGTATCAAATCTTCTAGTGACATGCGGAAGAAATAACCCTCTGTCGCAATCCATAGAACTAAAAAGAAATAACTACCAGCAGCAAGCCATTTTGCCCATCGTTTTTTTTAGGAAGAAAGCAATTAAGAGCGAACAGATAAAGACAGCTGTTACAGTAGCATGTTCCATCAAAAAAGTAAAACCGTAATAGATTTCCACAAAACGTCTACCATTATCCGCATTCGCCCCTTTTATAAAAGGTAGAGCAAAACTTAAAATAAAACAGAGTTCCAATAGGTAAGGTTTCAAGATTTTCATAGTACACCTCCTATAAGTTGTGAACTAAAAAGCCCCCTTTATAGCTGATAAGTCAGTAGAAAGCAGCTCCTACTTTATCAATAAATTGTTCATCCTCTATCTACTTATATTATATACTATTGACTTACCACATTCTTACCACATTCAAGAAACCGCTTTATTTTTTTAGCTTTTTATGGTATGATAGACAAAATATCTAGGGGAAAACAAATGACCAACGAATTTTTACATTTTGAAAAAATCAGCCGCCAGACTTGGCAATCCTTACATCGAAAGACAACACCTCCTTTGACAGAAGAAGAATTGGAATCTATCAAGAGTTTTAATGACCAAATCAGTCTTCAAGACGTTACAGATATCTATCTCCCTTTGGCTCATCTAATTCAGATTTACAAGCGAACTAAGGAAGATTTAGCCTTTTCAAAAGGAATTTTCCTCCAACGTGAAAGCAAATCTCAGCCTTTTATTATTGGGATTTCTGGGAGTGTTGCTGTTGGAAAATCAACAACCAGCCGACTACTTCAAATCCTACTGTCCCGTACGCTTACAGATGCTAGTGTTGAGTTGGTTACAACTGATGGCTTTCTCTATCCCAACCAGACCTTGATTGAGCAGGGGATTTTAAATCGTAAAGGATTTCCTGAAAGCTATGATATGGAAACTCTTCTCAACTTCTTGGACCGCATCAAAAATGGACAAGATGTATATATTCCTGTCTATTCTCATGAAGTCTACGACATCGTACCCGAGGAAAAGCAAAGCGTCAAAGCTGCTGATTTTGTGATTGTTGAAGGAATCAATGTCTTTCAAAATCCCCAAAACGAACGCCTCTATATCACTGACTTCTTTGACTTTTCCATCTATGTTGATGCTGCAGTCGATGACATCGAGAGTTGGTATTTGGACCGTTTCTTGAAAATGCTGAGCCTAGCCCAAAACGATCCTGATAGCTACTATTATCGTTTTACTCAAATGCCAATTGGAGAAGTGGAATCCTTTGCCCATCAGGTATGGACTAGTATCAATCTCACAAATCTACAAAATTATATTGAACCGACCAGAAATCGTGCGGAAGTGATTCTTCATAAAAGCAAGAACCATGAAATCGATGAAATTTACTTAAAAAAGTAATTTTCCCTTGTCAAAACGTAAGTTTTCAGATATAATCCCATCTTTGA
>NZ_VMLA01000095.1:0-17901 GCF_013276425.1 Streptococcus sp. 3874
TCTTAGCTAGTTCATCTGCCACTGCTTTCTTAGCAGCATCTTTGGCTACTGGAGTCACAGCACCAACTGCAGACTCACCGGCTTCTTTGGCTTTGGCTACTTCTGCATCACTTGTTGCGGCTGCTACTGCTGCCTTAGCCTTGTCTGCTTCTTCCTTAGCCTTGTCTTTAGCAGCTTTCTTCTCTGCATCTGTCAAGTCTGTACGCTCATCAATGGCCTTGTTCTTAGCAGCAAGAGCGTCATCAATGGCTTTGTCAGCGGCTGCTTTAGCAGTTGTTTCTGGATTCACAGCTTTAATCGCTTCTACACCTTTTTCCTTAGCAGCATCTACTTGTTCTTGAGCTGCTTGGGCTTCTTCTGGTGTTGCGGCTACTTCTGGTTGAGCATCGATGGCCTTGTTGGCTTCGGCTGCTTTCGCTTGAGCTTCTTTCTTAGCTGCATCTTTTTCTTCAGCTGTTAGATCTTGGCGAGCATCGATTTCTGCTTCTTTCTTAGCTAGTTCATCTGCAACTGCTTTCTTAGCAGCTGCTTTGGCTACTGGAGTTACAGAGGTAACATCCGCTACACCTTTATCTTCTGCAGCGTCCACAAGTTTTTGGGTTGCTCGAGCTGCATCTTCTGTATCTTCATTATCAGGTTGAGCGTTGATTTTAGCTAATTCTGCATCAGCTAATTTTTGGGCTTCTGCTTTAGCTGCGTCTTTTTCTGCTTGACTTAGGTCTGTGCGCTTATCAATCTCATCATTTTTAGCTGTTAAGGCATTGGCAACTGCTGCCTTAGCATTCTCTTTAGCGATTGGGTTTACTTTAGAAATGGCTGTAGTGGCTTCTGTTTGCGCTTCATCTACAGCTGCATCTGTCGTCGCTGCATCGATTTTCTCAGTTGCTGCTCGGGCTGCTTCATTGGCTTTAGCAATAGCAGCTGTTTTTTCAGCTTCTGATAGATTTCTGTCTGCATTAATAGCATCTTCTTTGGCCTTACGTGCTGCTTCAATTGCCGCTTTGGCTTCAGCTTTTTTAGCTACTACTGGATTGTCTGCTGCAATGGCGGTTGTCCCTTCAGTCTGAGCTTGATTCAAGGCAGCTTTTGTTGTTAGGTTAGGATCATTAATGGCTGCTAATGCTTTTTCTTTATCTGCATTTACCTTAGCGATAGCTGCATCTTTTTCTTCTTGAGTTGCTTCTGCGTTACCATTGATAGCGTTAATCTGCTCCTCAGCTGCTGTATTAACCGCATCGATAGCAGGTTGTTTGTCCAGTTTTACAACACTTGTCAAAGGAACACTATCAGTAGATCCATCGTTATAAGTAACGACAAGTTGGTCACCTTGTTGTGTTACAGATTTGATATAATTTGATGCATTTTCTACTTCTGTATTATTTTTATCTGACAATCTTGCATCATCAGCTGTGCTATATTTAACCTTGATATTCTCTTTAATTTTAGTAAGATCAGCTTCAGATAGATTATCTGGATCAGAAACTACGATTTTATCAGCTTCGTTTGTTTGACTTACAATGTCGTATTTTTGAGTTTGTTCACGAACTACAAGTTTGAAAGCTCCTTCTTGCTCAAGATTACTATTCTGAAGTGGTGGAGAAAATACTGCTCTTTCTAAATCTTCAGCTACTAGGTATCTTGTCATTAATGTTCCTACATATTGTGGTTTACCTGGAACATTTACTGTTCCTGTAATTCTCGTAATAGCTGGATTATCTTCTGTTGCATTAATACCATCAGTATCCGTCTGTGATGTCATAGTTAAACCATACTGATTTACAACTTGTCCTTGTGCAGCACCAGATGCCCCTACAACACCTTTCGCCTGTACTATACGAAGATCCTTAATTTTTCCACTATCGTCTGTAACACCAAACTTAAGATTTGTTTCTTCACCTTTATAAACATAGATTTCTTTCTGAGCTGAATTAGAGAACGGGATAATTCCTTTTGGTCTTACGTTTAAAACTTTATTTTTTTCGATTGTATCTACAGATCCGTCATTATATGTTACAGCAAGTTTTGTAGAATCTGTTGGAGACACTACCACTGCTTTAATCAATTGAGACGAGTTGTTAACATCTGTTCCTGCTAAGTTTTGCAAGCGAGCATCCGTATTCGTTTTAGAGTACTCTAATTGCAATCTTGACTTAATTGTTCCTAACTCATCTTCTGTAATGTTATCAATATCATTAACAGTAATACGTTGAGAGCCTGTTAAATCTTTAACATCATATTTTTGATTTTGAGGTTTAAGTACAACATTAAAGGCATGGTCATTAGCCTTTCCAGTGTTAGATCCCGTAAAGTCCCTACCGTTAGTATCAGTAACTCGCACATAACGCCAACCTAGAGGGAATCCTCGAGGGTTTTCTCCTTTAGTTGCATTCTCTAATTGAGTTTGCGTAAATCCTGTGTCTGGAGTTGGAGTACCTGAGTATCTGATAACTGCTGGTGTCGCGTCCGATGCTGATGTTTCATTTTTAAACTCATTGGCTGTATATCCATACTTAGTATTGATTTTATCAGTTTCACCTGCTACAGAATTAAAACGGTTATTCCCACCTTGTAGTAATGTAGCTCTCTTAATCTTACCTGCATCATCTTTAATTTTGATCTCAAATGAGGTTTCTTCTGCACCATACACATAGATTTCTCTTTCAGTAGTATTAGAATATGGAATATCTACCACTGGAGGCTCGTCAGTGCTAGCTGCAGAGGCCTCATTCCCAGCTGTTGCTTGTCCATTTTCTGCGTTAGTAGACGCTGCTCCATCTCCTGGTGGAGTCTCCCCCCCCCCGTTAGGACTAGCTGCCACAGCAGCTCCTCCTTGTGAGTCTACGCCATTCTCATCAGCTGACACTGCTCCGTTCCCCAAAAACATAAATAGAGCCGCTACTGCCACACTGGCTGCACCAAAGCTATATTTACGAATAGAATAACGCGTGACCTTCTCACGACGCAGGCGCTCAGAACGACTCATGGATACTTTCTTGTCCATTACTTAACATCTCCTTTAGGATTATATTTTTTCTACACAAGAGAAGCTCCTCCTTCTTTATAGAAGGAGCCCTCCTCTATGCATAGATTTCCTGTACTATGATACATAATTACCAAACTATATGCAACTTTTTTGTTTGCTAATATTTTACTAAAAAAAAAAAAAAACATTTTTTTGATTTTTTTGATTTTTATTCGGTTTTTTTATCCATAATTTTGATTATGAATGAATTTGTTAAGAAATTGCCAATTCTCATTCCATCTTATAATCTGATGCTTTAGGATTCAATTAGCCATTAATTTGTATAACTATTATTTGAATTTTCAAAGTAACTCTATCTTTTTTCACTAACCTCCACAAAATAAGTAGAAAAAATGTAAGGGGCTGCGCCTTTTTCATTGGCATCATTTGAAGATGACAACATGCAAAGAGCCTAAAAAAGAGAAGCAGCCAATGATATCACTAGCTATTCTTATTGCTTGCTATAGAACAGAAGATAGGGGCTACTTGACTAGTCTTGACCACTTACTATAGCTGCTCAGTTTTAAACAAGCAGCTTATCATAAGAGCATGACCTAGCCTACTGATTGTAAACAAGGAGCATTGGATGGCATCAAAGAAGAACACAGGCATGCCGAGGCAGCCAAGGTTTTTGACCTTGGTCTCAGAACCCTCTTCAGCTAGGAAAAGAAATGAGGTGAACAAGGACACTGAGAGCGGAAAGAGCGAGTCATCAAAAACCGAAAGCTTCCTTTAGAGGAATTGAAAGCCTTTGTAGAGGCTCATCACGAGGCTGCTTTCAGGGAAATTACGGCACAGTTTGATTGTGCTCTCCCTTCAGTAGGGGCAGCTTTAAAGCAGACTCAGGTCACTTGAAAAAAGACGACTAGCTTTAAGGAACAAGATTCAAAGGAAGTCGCTGATTTCTCTAGTCTGGAGATTTTCCAATCTCCCTCCTTATGGGACGGTTCTATAGTAAAATGAAATAGAAATAGGACAAATCAATCAGGACAATCAAATCGATTTCTAACCATGTTTTAGAAGCAGAGGTGTACTATTCTAGTTTCAATCTACTATATTTTTTAGCAAAGGGCTTTGATATAACATAAAAATCGAAGTTCTGCTACTCCTATAAATGGAGTCATAGAAATTCGATTTTTTCTAATGATTCTAATCCTAGACGTTCAAAGATAGGCTCCACTCGTTTGGTATAGTAAAGATGGTTGAAAATCTCATCGATTTCCTCTTGTGTCAAACGTGATGTCATCTCTGGATCTGCTTCCAGAAGTAGTTTGAAGTCTACTTGCTTGTCCCAAGAGTAGGCTGTTTTTGGTTGCACCAAGTCATAGGCTTGCTCACGGGTCATGCCTTGTTCAATCAAGGTCAACATAGCACGTTGGCTAAAGAACAGACCAAAAGTCGCGTTCATGTTGCGGATCATGTTTTCTGGTAAGACCGTCAAGTTCTTGACGATATTTCCAAAACGGTTGAGCATGTAGTCAATCAAGATGGTCGTATCAGGTGTGATGATACGCTCAGCTGATGAGTGGGAAATGTCGTGTTCATGCCAGAGAGCCACATTCTCATAGGCTGTAATCATGTGACCACGCTCTAAACCCTGTTCAATCCCCTCTGCACGACCGCGTTCCAACCCTTTTTCTTCAGCTTGTTCCAAGGCATAGTCCTGTGCTAACAAGGCTTGTTCTTCGCGTCTGCGTTGTTCACTAAACATTTCCCTATCCTCCTCGGACCAGCTCTTGTAGTCTAGCAGTTGGTCTGCTTGGCTGATGGCTCGCTCGGGTTGCTGGGTAAAGGGCTTATTCCCAAAAAACTCCAACCATGCTTTGCGAACCTCGTCTTTGCTGGTTTCTCTGTATTTTTTAGGTCTTATTTGTAATGTTTTTTCAATAGCGACTCAAACTCAGCGACGCTCATACCCAGCTGATGGCTGGCAACCTCGGAAGTCAGAAGTCCTTGCCGAACCATATCCAGAAAGGCAAAAAGTTTTCCACGTTCAAGTCCACGCTCTAAACCTTTTTCAATGCCCTGTTCAATCCCCTCAGCTCGACCACGTTCAAGTCCACGCTCTAAACCTTTTTCGATGCCTTGTTCAATCCCCTCAGCTCGACCACGTTCAAGACCTTCTGCACGACCTCTCTCCAACCCTTTTTCTTCAGCTTGTTCCAAGGCATAGTCCTGCGCTAGCAAGGCTTGTTCTTCGCGTCTGCGTTGTTCACTAAACATCTCCCTGTCCTCCTCGGACCAGCTCTTGTAGTCCAGCAGTTGATCTGCTTGGCTGATGGCTCGCTCGGGTTCCTGAGTAAAGGGCTTATTACCAAAAAACTCCAACCACGGCTTGCGAACCTCGTCTTTGCTGGTTTCTCTGTATTTTTTTAGTTCCAAGAACGCCATCTTAACCAGATGATTTTCTTGTCCATTATTGGTGATGGTTAAAACCTCACCTGTCGTATCCTCGCGCATACTAAAACTATGAAAAGCTAGGTCATCTGAAAAGTAATTGCTGTCCACAATTGCGATAGCGTATACTGGTGCAATGTGTTTGTAACTCTGGTGGGTGTCACCTTCACGTTGGCGAATTTTTTCTAGGTTTTGATTGACCTGACTACACAAATAAGCCCACAGGCGATTGATGAAAAAATTCTGATGATGGACTTGAATCTCAATGATTACTTGAGTGCCATTATCTAGTTCAGCTAAAACATCTATACTGGTATAGAAATCCTGTGCCGAGTACGGCAGGGAAGGCAAGACGTGAATGTTGCTTCCCTCCAAAATGGTCACATTTTTGGCTGGCAAGTCCAGCATATCGCGAATAAACTGACAAGTGATTTCTGGGTTGCTGAAAATTTTCTTAGCAACCAAGTCATTAGTTGGGCTAATGCCCGGATGACGTAATGTCATATTTCTTCTCCTTTCATTATAGCACATTTTTAAATCTAGGTTTACTAGATTCACTGCTACTATCTATTTATTCGGAAAAGAAATGAGTTGTTAAGATATTTTATCTCGTTTCAACTAAAATATGAGCTTGATCAATCAGCTGTCCATCAACAGTCAGATTCAGATAGAAATCCAAGGTCTTATCGGCAGCAAAATACAGGGTTGGTATGGTCAAATCTTTTTTGCTTTCCCCAGCTTGGAATTGAAGGACTTGAATCTCGTCCTGATAGACGACACCATGGACACCTGTCCCCGGTTGAATCGAAATCTTAGCTTCCAAAGGAGTACTACTTTCGCTACGTTCAATCCTAAAATGAAGAGTCTCTCCCTTTGCCACAGCTAGGCTTTTTTCTGCAAATGCTAATCCCTGAACAACTTCTTTTTTTGATAAGCTAGGAGTTTTATAGAGGGAAATCTTGGTCAGTACAGGTAAATCCTGTGTCTCTGTAATCATCACGCGCACCTTCTGTACCTCTACTAGCGGCCCTCGCAGGAGGCGCTTATGACCAACTGTAAAGCCCCTGCCAAATTCCTGCCAGACACCATCTACCTCTACTTGCACATGAAAAGCAGCGATTCGTTGCCCTAACTTCAAATCTTCTCTTAACTCAATGACATCAAAAGTTTTAGGTGATCCTAAGTCGAGTTCTAACTGGATTGGCAAACCTACGTCTCTTGCCCAAGAGCTGCTCTTAAGGCCATCTGTCAAATGGTGACAGGCAAAGTCTGCGAAAAAAGCAGGACCCGATACCTTAGCTCCCAGAGCCAAATCTTCTTTATAGAGCTCATTGCGATAGGCCGCAAATTCATAGAGGCGTTCAATATCCTTTGCATCAAAGAGCCCATCTTGATTCGGCGGAATATTAAGTAGGAGCGGGGTTCCTCTCCCCACTGAGTGAAAATAGATTTCGACCAACTCCTCAAGTGACTTAGGATCCTGCTCTTCATGGTAAAACCAACCCGGCCGGATGGAAACATCTGCCTCACCGATTGAAAAAATCGTGCCCAAGGGATCTCCGTGCTGAAGATAGTCCAGCTCTGCTTCTGTTCCTAGTTTATCAGGATTCACCTTTTGCCACAGGGGATCACCTGCATATCCTCTTTCATTGCCAATCCATCGGATACTGGTGCCTTCTGTTGAAAAAATCAAGCAGTCGCCCTGCAGGTCACGAATGGTTTCAAACCATTTTTCAAATTCATAACTGACCTTTTGCGCGCCCTCTCCTCTGGCTCCATCCATCCAGACCTCAGCAAATTTTCCTGCATTACCATAAGCAGGATTTGATAAGATTTCCTGCAGCTGAGCCAGATAATAGGCATTATAGTCTGCTTCTCGGTCCACATGATAGAGGGGACTATGAGCATCCCACGGCGATAGGTAGACCCCCATATCCATATCAAACTCTGTGGCAGCTTGGGATACTTCAAGAAGCAAGTCCCCCTCTCCATTCCTCCAAGGACTGGCCTTGACCGAATAATCTGTGTGAGCCGTCGGATAGAGGACAAAGCCATCGTGGTGCTTGACCACCAAAATCAACTTCTTAAAGCCCGTTTCCTTGAGTACGCGAACCCACTCACGCGCGTCTAACTGTGTCGAGTTAAAGCGTTCAGGATTCTCCTGACCTGTCCCCCATTCCTGATCATAAAAGGTATTGGGGCCAAAATGGATAAAGGCTGCTAGTTCATCCTCTAAATAAGCTAGCTGGGTCGAACTAGGCAAGGGCCCATGCGGTTTTATTGCTCTTACCATACTACTTCCTATCTACATTTTTCTTTACTTTTTTGGCATGTACTTGCAATTCTGTTAAGGCTAGGGGACTGGTCAAGCCTTCAAATCGAAGACGAAGGGCATAAGTCTCTACCTTGTCAAATTCAAAACGAAGCTCCTCATCCTTGTCGCTTGACACTTTTCGGATAGCTGATACAGGGCGCCAATTCTCCTCTTGTTTGAGCAGGGAATCCTTATCCAAATGATTTGGAGTCCGAGGCAAGCTAGGCTCATTCCCTACATAATAATCGATATGGGTAGGATCCACCGCCACGTAGTCTTGATTTTCGACATAATACAAGGTCAGGTTATCCACAAATCGCGGTTTTAAAATCCCTGCATCTCCAAAAAGAAGACCCACGCTGGCTTGCTCTGACTTGGCAATCCAAGTATTGGCTGTCGATTTCTTCCGAGAAATGACCTTGTCATTGAGGTAAGAGACTGGGTGATTAGGCTCTGAGTGGGAAGCAAATACCAGAGGCAGGTTGGATCCTGTCCACTGATTGGAAATGACTTCCCCATCTACACTGGCATCTGTCACATGAATGGTGACTGTTGCTGGCAACTCACAGCCCGCTACTTGTCCTGTAAGAATACATTCTCCTACCTGAGCATAGACTTGAGGATCGAGTTCATCCCAAGTCACCTTGGCCGTATCTCGTCTGCCATCTGATAAGACTAGCTTAACTCGGTCTGGTAGGTGTGGGGCTTCCTTGACAAGCGTCCAAACCCTTTCAGGCTCAATAGCGCAAATCCCTTGGACACAAACCTGAGCAGAAGCCTTTAAATCCAGCCCTTCTAGCTGGCCATATACCGTAAACTCATGAAAGCTTGCCATATCTTCTTCGGCTATTGCCTCCCAAACAACCTTGACTCGTTTTGCACCGCCAAACTCATAGTCCACCAAGACCGAAGACGGAAGCTGTGGATAAGTCCCCCTATCTGTATACAAGCGAAGTGGTCTTACAGAAACTGGCTTCCCTAGTGAGCTATTTTCTGCCACCTGCAGATGTATTTGATAGGTCTTTCCTTGATAAATAGCACTGATAGCCAAGTCCCCTGCAGACAAGCAATGAAGCACTCCCTGCTTGATAATGGCGTGGGCACTACCACTCGTCTCCCAAATCACTTCACTATTCCCCACCTTGTTCACAGGGTTATCCACAGTTTGTGGATAAAGTCCAATGGCTGGGGAATCCCCTTCTTGTAATCCTGACTGCTTGTCCACTCGAATCTCAAATAAGCGCTGATTTTTCACTAGCTGGCAATCAAAAGTCTCTCCCACTAAAAGATCAAAACTTGCTGGCTCTAGCCCTCTAGCACTGGCTTTTACTCTCACTCGACCTGCCTGCTCCAAGCTCTGAACCAAAAGTACACCTCTGCCATGAAAGGCTTTCCTCTGAAACCGAGCATTTTTCTGGGCTTGGTAACGTTCACGACTGGCCTGCCTACCATTATCCACACCTACAATACGAGCAGGGCCTTCAATTTTAAAATGAAGCTGATTGGAAGCAGTCGGCACCCAATTTCCAGCTTGGTCCAATACATCAAAATAAAGATAGAGGAGATCTTGCCCATCTGGCTCCAGTTGTGTTTTCTCGGTATGTAAGCCGATTTGGGCTGGCTTACCTGCAGTCACCACCTTATCTTCTGCCACAAGCTGACCTTGACAGTCATAGGCCACAGCACGCAATTCTCCCGGTTGATAAGCCAAAGGCCATTCGAGATAGAGTTGGTCAGAACCTTCTCCCTCTTGGTATTTTCTGCCATCTGAAGTCCATTTCTCCTGAAAGGTCTTCCTACCTTGAGATTTTCCATTGAGAAATAGCTCTACTGAACCAGCATTTGAATACACTCGAACAAGGATATCCCCATACTTATCCACAACTTGTTGATAACTCTTGTGGATTTCCCAATTCCAGTGAGGTAGGATATGAACCATGGGATACTGATCTAGGTCCAACCACTGACTTTGATAGAAATAATAGTCATTTTTAGGAATCCCTGCCGTATCCACAAGCCCAAAATAGGAACTCTTTACAGGCATGTCATTTTGATTGTGCCAAGGAGTGGGCTCACCAATATAGTCCACTCCTGTCCAAATAAACTGACCCGCATAGTCTAGCCGATTTCTATCTGCTATCCAAGAAGCCGTCGCTGTCTTCCCCCAAGGAACTCGATCATTTCCATAGTCTGACTGTTCAAAATTCCGCACGCGGCGATTATCCCCAACCCATTCCTTAGCTGGGCGAAAATAGCTATCACGCGTTCGGGTAGCCGATGAGGTTTCAGACCCATAAAGTTGCCACTTAGGATGTCTTTTGCGAATCCCGTCAATATTATCTTCCGAGTAATTTAAGCCCACCACATCCAGCAAATTGGCTATCTTTTCATGACCTCCAGAACCATCGCCAAAGCGGAATTGATCCATTCCCATGGTCACAAAACGACTCTCATCCACTTCCTTGACCCTTTCTAGCAAGCGTTTGATCGTCTTCAATGAATGAGCATCGCCATTTGCTTCGCTGACTTCATTTCCCAAGGACCACATAAAAATAGCTGGATTGTTCTTGCCACGCTCAATCATGATGCGCAAATCGTAATCTGACCAGAAATCGCCTGCTTTCGCATCTGGGTGAGTCGCTTCTTCCTCAAAAAAGCGACCATAATCATATTCTTTCTTGCCTCCATACCAGGTATCAAAGGCTTCTTCTTGGATAAGTAAGCCCATTTTGGCAGACAGATCCAGCAAAATACTACTAGCTGGATTATGGGTAATTCGGATAGCATTGACCCCCATTTCCTTCATCTGGCGCAAGCGTCTCTCAGCAGCTGACTTGTTTTCCACAGCTCCCAATGCTCCGTAGTCATGGTGCAAACAAACCCCATGAATCTTCAACCAGCGACCATTTAGAAAGAAACCCTTATCCGCTTGCCAATCCATATAGCGGTAACCAAAAGTCTCCTCTTCTTCATCAACCAAAATGCCATTTTTGTAGAGGCGAGTCTTCAATTGGTAAAGGTGAGGATGATCAATATCCCAAAGCAAGGGTTGAAAAATTGATATGGCTTGTTGGAAATGATGTTTGCCTCCAGACTCAATCACTAGAGAGTCTGTCGCCTGCCAGTCTGAAACCTGTTGTCCATCATACCAGATACTCTGCTCCAAATATACCGACACGGACTGAGGCCCATTATTTGAAACCTTGCTTTCAAGCTGGGTTTCCACCCACCCAGCTCTTTGTTCCTTTAGCTTAGGACTTGCTATCGTAATCCCATACAAATCCAGATGCACCGAATCTGTCATCAATAATTTTACTTCTCGATAAATACCGCTACCAGAGTACCAACGACTGCTAGGTTGCTTATTTTCCACAAAAACCGCAAGCTGGTTGGCCGTCCCATCATTTCTTAGATAAGGGGTGATATCATAAGAAAAGGGTGTGTAGCCATTGGGATAATAGCCCAACACTTGTCCGTTAATATAGACTTGGGCATTCATGTAAACCCCGTCAAAGAGCAAACGCACCGAAACAAGACTGGCATCTTCTTCCAAGTAAAACTGTGTCCGGTACCAAGCTTGACCCCCGTTTAACTGACCACCCTCATTTTGCGCTGGCGAGTACTGGTCAAAATCATTGTAAATACTCCAGTCATGTGGTACTTTAATGGCCTGCCAATTTTCCCTCTGAAAATCCGGCGCCAAGGCATCTTCTTTCCCCACCTCTTGACTAAAAAACCAGTGATTTCGTAAAACTTCTTCTCTTCTCATACAAGCATTCCTCTTTAAACGACTCGATTTACTTGACTATAGCACAAAACAAAAGCGCTTTCAAGATTTCCTCTATCACTCCCTAAATACTCAGAAAAGATTCTATAATTTGTGGAAAAGTCTGAAAATCACTCCATGTTCAAGCAAACTGTAATTTTCAAGAAACAGGGTCAAACCTTACAAAAGCGCAAAAAACACCTCTCTGAATGTTCATTCCAGAGAGATGTCCCTTTTGTCTTAACTATTGTAAATCGACTGTCTAAAGTCATCTGAATCTTTGAGATAAGCTTTATAAATCGCTTTTTTCAGTTTTTGCACTGGTGTTTCGATAAAGCTATAGGTGCTAGCAGTTGTTTTGCCTGCCTTAATCTGTTTCAACTCCTCTTGGACAGCTTTCTGCATCAATTCTTTTAACTTCTGACTTGTCAGACTTATTTGCTGACCTTCATATTGGATTGTCAAATGTTTCAATTGATCAATCTTATCTACTCTTTCCTTGAACTGTGCTTTTTTGAACTCAGCATAGCTCTTACCATTCAAAATTTTATTGAAAATGTAAGTATCAGATAAAGGCTTGTTCTCAGACTCTGCTACTTGCTTGTATTGATTTGATACATAAGGAACAAATCCTTCATAGTAGCCCAAAGCAGCCATCAATTCAAAGGCTTGTTTTCTAAAGGTGATGTCCCCACTCATACCAGAGTCATTTTGACTAACACCATAAATGGTATCAAACATATCAACGGTATAGTAACCATTTGGTGCAATTTTACCTTTATCCTTAAAGCCAGCAATGATATAACGATTGACCAGGATATGATTGTCAATTAAACTATCAATATCTGTCAAGTTTTTGGCATCTTCTAAGGTCAGAGCTTGAATCTCCTCACTCTTATGAGTTGCTGGAATTACTGTATTACGATAATCTATCCATCTTCTAAATGGTGAACTAATCGGAACTATTTTCTTGAAATATTTAGTTTTTTCTTCATCAGTTAGATTTTTCGTTGCCTCTGCTTCTAGGTAATCTAGAGTATAAAGGACATCAAAACTTCCCTTCATGTAAGATTGCAAATCTTCTGCCGTTTTAAATCGATCAGGTGTCTTATTGTAAAATCCATCCTTATCACTCTCATCATATACAAAGTTGAGATTGAAATAAGTATCCTTTTCTGGATTATAGGAGTTTTCAAAAATACCACGCGCATAAAACTCTGCGGCTGTACCATCTCGACGACCGTGATTATTAAACAAGACCGTTCTATCTAGTAAGTGCGTCATTTCATGAGAATAAGTCGCTGAACCTCTATCATCCAGAACTCTATCTATAAAGTAACGGACACCTAATCCATTAGCCTCAGCTCCCACCTTACTTACTGGAGAATAGTAATTCATAGGAGTCATAAACTGGTCGACCCCCTTATCAGCTCCACTACCAGTAGCTGGTGACCAAGTGCTATCAATCTGGGCATTCGGATTACTTGTATATTTCTTCATCGTATCAATAATCAAGCGATTTGTCAGCAACTTATCACGATTTTCTGGTTTTGTTATACGATAAAGAGTATCGACATAGTTGGCTTGTTGTACAGCCGCCTTTTCAATTAAAGACTTGACTCTAGCAAGCTCAGCCTGGTACTTAGTTGGATTAGACTGGGCGAGAGAAGTATCTATATAGGAACCAATATTACCGTAAGTAATCGTCGCCATATTACTAATCACATAAACATTTGGTTCTTTCACATTCAAAAGTCCCAAAATAGCAGCCATATTAGCCTCTTGTTTACGAGGATCCTTTTCCCCAGCTGTCAACTTGCTATACAGCCCGACATGCGCTGAAGGATTTTCCTTAGATGGTTTTTCAACAATCATAGCTTGGCTAGATTTTTTAAGCCAGGTATCCGCATCATCTGACGTAAAGAGTTGGCGATTGCTGTCTAAAAATTCCTTCAAGCTAGCCTTACCTGTAATGGTAGATAAATACTTTGTAAATGTTTGAGGACTATTGGTCAATTTCATCTCTTCATAAGACATGGATCCTAATTTTTTCAAACTATCCAAGGCTGTCATTGTCTTATTACCAAATGAGCTTGGATTAAAGGCCAGAATATCACGAATATTCGTGTCCCCAAATTGAATATTATAAAAACGATTGATATAAGACAGTCCCAACAAAATCTGCTCTTTGTATTGCTCCAGCTCTTGTTTGACCTTGCTGCGATTTTCAGGGGTATCTCCTATAATTCCTAATGTATGCGAGGCAATCTTTTTGAAACTTGACTCAGCTTGCCTCTTCGTCTGATCAAAGCTTTCTTGGATTGACAGTTTTTGAAGATACTCTATGCGCAACATATCTTTGACCTCTTGGTCAGTGATATTTGGGTGTGTTTTTCTGAGCGCAATTCTCCTTGTTATAATATCTCGAGGATCATAGACAGGCTCCAACTGTTCTTTTAGTTTACTGTCATGTAAGAAGTCTACTGACCTCGCGCTTGTGGTCAGAGCAGACACATCCACAGCATCTTCTCTCTCACTATTTGTTGGAAGGATGTGTGGTTTATCCTCCTGACTACCAACTAAAACAACTCTCGGTTTCATTGGTTTTGTTATTTGACTCACTTCTCGAGGATTAACCAATTCACCAGTTTGTTCATTGATAGCGTAGGTTCTGGTCAGTGTATTCTCACCAACTTCTCCTTCAGAGGCTACCTTTTCCATCTTTTTAGCAAGAGAAGAATCCTCTCTTCGCTCCTCAGTAACAGCAATCGGTTGTATTACTTTTTCCACATTACCAACTTGAATCACTTTATCGACTGCTGGATTTACTTGTCTAGTGGTGTCAGATACCGTCACCTGACCTGTTGCCTGGTCTAGTTGATAAGTCGTCCTAGTTTCCACCGAACCATCACGCCCTGCAACCGCTACTTCCTCTTTTCTGAACTCCAAAGCAGGATTCACCTGGTAGATCATTTTATGAGATAGGACAGTGGTTTCAACACTCGGTTTAGTTCCAACTTCTACAACTTGATCAACTTTGTTGGCTACTATTTTGACAGTTTTACTCTCAGAAATATTGCCACTTGCTTGATCTTTGGTATAGGTAGTAGTAACTTGTTCTTGTCCCTCAACACCCGAAATTTTTACTCTTGTAACGCCGTGGTCTAGCGCTTCATTCTTTTCATAAATGGTTTCATAAGGAACAGCTTTGGTCTCTACTTTGGTCTGAGGAATTTGAGTGTCTTCTTTAGTACCAACCAAGATTACTTTTTGTCGCATAGCTTTAGTTATTTCAGTTTTCTCAATTGGATTTGTTAACTCTCCTGTCTCCGGATTAACTTCATAAGTTTTAGTGACGGTTGTTTCCCCTTGCTCACCTGCATCTTCAACCTCTTCTTTTCCTTTTGGAAGTTCAGGGTTATCTTTTCTCAACTCGGTGATTTCTATAGGTGACACGATCTTTTCTACATTTCCAACTTTTACTATTTTGTCTTTAGCTGGAGTGTTTTCTGTTGTAGTTTCTTCTGAGATAGCTCCTGTTTCTTGATTTACTGTGTATGTTGTAGTTGATACTGAGCTACCATTCTCCCCTGGTGTTTCTTCTTGTTGCACATTGTAACTTAAATCTGACGATGCTTTATAAATTGTCTTAAAAGGAATTTCTTGTGATTGAACTGTTGGTTTTGTTCCTACTGCCGTTATTTTCGCTTGCATTGCTTTGGCTACTTTTGTTGAAACTTCTGGATCAGTTAATTCTCCTGTCGTCGAATTTACTTTATAAACACTTATAGTCGTTGTTTCTTCATCTTGACCTTGTTCTCTAACTACTTTAACCCCTTTATCAAGTGACTCATCCGCGATAAACTGTTCACGTCTTTTGGTTGTTGATCTTGTTTCTTCTACATTTCCAACCTTAACAACTCTATCTACTGGATGTTTTTCTATTTTTGTTGAAGTGTTTTCTACTATTTTCCCAGTACTTTCATCAAAACTGTAAGAAGTAGTTGTCACTTCCTTACCATTTTCGCCTGCTACTTCTACTCGTTGCTCTTTGTAATTTAAGGCTGGTGAAGCTTTATATGTTGTTTTATATTCCAATACTTTTTCTTTCGTTACTGGACTTGGGACAGTTGGTTGCTCTTGTGAATCTGACTGTTCTTGGGGAGATAAGGGTTCAGGCTGAACAGCTGATTCTGGTTCGTTTCCTTGACTTGGGTTGACCTCTGGAGATGGAGCCGTTTGTTCTGGTTGTTCTGGTTGTTTTTGGGGTTCTTGTGGGGCAGACTCACCAACATCCTTTACCCCCTCAACTGGATTCTCCAGCTGGTTCTCCTCACCCTTTTGTTCCGCAGGAGATTGATCTTCTTCGCGTCCTGATTCCATGGCTGGGGTTGCTGGTTCAGAATCTTTGGTCTCAGCAGTTGCTTTAGATGGATGATTAGACTCAGTACCTTGTGGGGCAAGAGTTTGATTCTCCTCGCCCCCTGATTCCATGGCTGGGCTTTCTGGCTCAGAATCTTTGGTCTCAGCAGCTACTTTAGATGGTGGCTGGGACTCAGTACCTTGTGGGGCAGACTCACCAACATCTTTTACCCCCTCAACTGAATTCTCCAGCTGTTTCTCCTCACCCTTTTGTTCCGCAAGAGATTGATCTTCTTCGCGTCCTGATTCCACGGCTGGGGTTGCTGGTTCAGAATCTTTGGTCTCAGCAGTTTCTTTAGATGGTGGCTTAGACTCAGTACCTTGTTGGACATGAGTTTGATTCTCCTCGCCCCCTGATTCCACGGCTGGGATTGCTGGTTCAGAATCTTTGGTCTCAGCAGTTTCTTTAGATGGTTGATTAGACTCAGTACCTTGTGGGGCATGAGTTTGATTTTCCTCACCCCCTGATTCCACGGCTGGGCTTGCTGGTTCTGGTTGCTTCGGCTCGGCTTTGGGTTTGTCAGGTGTTTGTTTCTCTCCTGGTGTTGCTTCTGTACCCGGCGTTTCTTCTGCTCCTGGTCTTGATTGTCCTATTCCATCAGCTGGTTTTGTCTCTGTTTCATTCTCTACTATTGGAGTTTTTTCAGGTTGAACTGGTCTACTTTCCTCTAGATCTGGAGTTACAGGTTGTGTTGGTTTTGGTGCAACTTCTTCCTTAGTCCCAACTACAATCACCTTGTCCACCGGATCTTTTGTGATTATATTTTCTATAACTTTGCTAGATTTTTCCCCATTAACGATAGTGACTTCCGTATAGATGGTGCGTTCACCAACAACACCTTCTTGAACAACTTTAGTTTGCCCTTTAGCTAAGGTTGCATCTTCTTGTTCTATCGTTTGGAAAACAACCTCCTCTGTAGTGATTAGCAATTCTGGTTTCTCTACTGTGGCATTTAACACACCTTCCTCAGGACTTGTTTTATAATCACTATTATCTTCTGCTTTCGGTTGTTCTACTTTGGGATTTCCTGCAACTTCTTCCTTAGGCCCTATAGGCACAATTTCATCAGGAGCTTCAACAATTTTCTCAACTGCGTAGGATGGTTGAGGAGATTGCACAAGGTCTTCAGTCGAGCTAAAATGAGATGCAGTCTGTGGTACAATCTTCTTAGATTGAGGTTCTGAACTTTCCTCCTTTTGAGATAATGCTGGCGACTCTACCTTATCAACAGAAAGTTCCTTACTAGCACTATCTCTTACCAAATAATATCCCGTAAATTCGTATCCTTGGACTCTTTCAGGACTTGGTAGAAACTGACCTTCTACTCTCTTAACAAGGGCTGGTTGCAATTCTACCAAATTTTCTAAAGCAGAGATGGATGCTACCCAGCCACCAACAGCAAAGACTGTCACAAGGAAGTAAGACGCTCCCCTTTTTCTCTTGATTAAAGTGAAGGAAAGCAATAATAATCCTGCTCCCAAGATAAACATCCCATCATTAGAAAAAAGACCTGTTTCTGGTAATCTTGTAGCCAATTTTCGATAGATAAAGTAGTATTCTTTCCCTCTTTTACCTCAATTTTATTTTCTTCAAACCATTGCAACTCAGATTTCAGCTTTTCAGGTAAATCCTGCTCATCCAAATAATGACTTGAAATTAGTGTTGAACTCGTTGCGGTAGCCTGTACAGGTTGAGCACCCATACCAGCAAAAAATAAACTCGTTCCTAGCAAGACCGAGCAAGCTCCTATTGCATATTTCCTCAAAGAAAAACGCTGCTTTCTCTCAAATTGAAATTCTTCCATCCCATCTCCCATCATTCATTATTACTGTATATTTAGTATATCAGAAATAGTCTATATTCACAAATCTTTCTAGTTATTCCCTTATCATTCCAAGTTAAGGGCAACAACATACAATAATTTTTATTTAATACTCTTCGAAAATCTCTTCAAACCACGTCAGCGTCGCCTTGCCGTA
>NZ_VMLA01000096.1:0-18462 GCF_013276425.1 Streptococcus sp. 3874
TGTCAAAGATGGGATTATAGCGTATTGTCTTGATTTTTCAAGTGCTGGCTTCAGAAATTCCCAAAATTTCTCTAATTTCTGCTAGGCTGAGACTGCCACGTGACTCTGTTCCATCCAATACTTGTGACACCAGATGTTTCTTTTGTTCTTGGAGTTCCTGAATTTTTTCTTCAATGGTTCCCCTGGTCACTAAGCGATAAACCTCAACCGTTTCTTCCTGACCCATCCGATGGGCACGGCCAATGGCTTGCGCCTCTACCGCAGGATTCCACCAAAGATCGACCAAGATAACCGTATCAGCACCTGTCAGGTTCAGACCGACACCACCAGCCTTGAGGGAAATCAGAAAGGCATCTCTTTCCCCTTGGTTAAAGGCCTTGGTCATGTCTTGTCTTTCCTTGGCTGGGGTTGAACCCGTAATTTTAAAGGAAGTCAAGCCCAAGTCTGGCAGTTCTTGTTCAATTTTCTCCAACATTCCCTTGAACTGCGAGAAAATCAAGACACGGTGTCCGCCGTCTGCCACCTGTACCAGCAGGTCTCGGAGACTATCCAGTTTGCCACTGGCTCCCTGATAATCTTCCATAAAGAGGGCAGGAGTGTCACAGATTTGGCGCAAGCGCATCAGACCAGACAAGATTTCCACACGACTTCGCTGAAATTCCTGATCTGACACTTGAGCCAATCTATCTCTCATCTGTTGCAACTGGGCTAGGTAGATAGCCTTTTGCTGGTCTTCCAGTTCATTCTTATAAACTACTTCAATCAAATCTGGCAATTCAGTCAGCACTTCTTCTTTCTTGCGCCTCATCACGAAAGGCTTGATAAACTGAGCAACGCGCTCAGCTGGTAATTTCATAAATTCTTTCTTGCTTGGCAAAAGTCCTGGCATGACGATTTGGAAAATAGACCACAACTCACCCAGATGGTTTTCAATCGGAGTTCCTGACAAGGCAAAGACAGACGGCACCACAAATTGTCTCAAAGTCTGAGCAATCTTGGTCTGGGCGTTTTTCATGACCTGAGCCTCATCTAAGAAAAGGAAGTCAAAGGCCATCCCCTGATAAAGCTCACTGTCCTGACGGAAGGTAGCATAGCTCGTCACATAGATTTGATGGCTCTCAGCAAGAATCTCTTCACGACTAGCTTTCAAACCATGAACAACAGCCACATCCAACTGTGGGGCAAACTTCTGAAATTCATCTGCCCAGTTGTAAATCAAACCTGACGGTGCTAAAATCAAGACCCGACTTTCTTTTGTCACTTGACTGGTCAAAAAAGCAATAGTCTGCAGGGTTTTACCAAGTCCCATATCATCAGCCAAAATTCCACCAAAACCATAGTGATGGAGCATTTGCAGCCAGCCGATTCCCTTTTCCTGATAATCTCGCAAATCGGCCTGAACCTGAGTTGCTTGTCTAGGGAAGTCCTCTGGATGCGTCAAGTCGTGAGCCAGATTCTGGAATTCTTGTGAAAAAGAAACACGGTCTCGCCCTTCAAAGAGATGAGCTAAACTGTAGGCCAAAGATTTCCGAGCCTGCAAGGTCCCATCTTTTAATTCAAACTGCCCCAGTTCCTGTAGATTTTGGCGAATTTTCTTGGTTTCTTCATCGAAAAAGTAGACTCGATTGGACGAATCAATGTAAAAATCTTGATTGGCAACCAAGGCCTGCATGGCTTGATCAATTTCCTCTTGGGCAATATCTTGAAAATCAAATTGGATTTCCAAGAGACCTCCCTTGGAAGCAATCTGCACTTGAGGGCTTGCTAGGTTATAGAGTTCTTCTAACTTGTCTGATAGGTCAACATTCCCGAGTTTTTCAAAGACTGGAATGATTTCGTGGAAGAAATGATAGACAGACTCTGCTTTTAGGGCCTGACGCCAAGATTGAAAGTCTGCTTCAAAACCTGTAACCAAACAGACTTGGAAAATTCTTTCTTCTAAGTCAGCATCACTTGAAAATGGCAATTCTTCTAGCTCCTGTCGGCTAGATACCTGTCTATCCCCATAATCAAACTGAATCTCTAAACGAATCCGATTATCTTCTTCCCTGTCAAAGTAAAAAGAGGGCGCAAACGTTTTGATTTGTAACCGTTCTGGAGCTGAAACAGTCCCCATCTGGCTAAAAAAAGTTAAACAAGAAGCCAACTTATCTCGGTCACTACTATCAAATTGCAGGTATTTCTTTCCATGCTGATCCACAGGTAGCGCTTTAATTTCCTTGAGAAGACGCATCTGTTGGTCTGTTAGAAAATAAACCTGTCCTTTATGGAAAAGTACAGCTCCCTGATAAAAGGCATTAACTCTTGGACTCTCTCTGATTTCCATTTCAAAATAATCCGAGTATTCTGTTACTGTAAAGGCAAATAGATTAGCATCAGCATGCATATCCTGAAAAAGCAGGGTCTGGTAGCTATCCACTTGATGGTCAAATTGAAAATGGGGCAAGGTCATCAGTAAATTCACACCCTGCTCAAAAAAGGTCAGAGGGAAAAAGAGGTGCCGACCCTGGTTTTGGAAAAAGAGGTCTGGATCCTGTCCTTCCTCCATCAGTCCCCGTAAGAACGTCAGAAGTTCTTGGCTGGCCTCATCAAAGGCTTCCCAAGAAAGAGACTCCTCATAGACCTTGCCAATCATATAAGACTTTCTCTGCTCGACAATCCTTAAAAAGAGTAGAATATCCCGAATGACATAGTATTTTTGGCTATTGATTTGGCCGATTCTCAGAGTCCACAAGATATGATTGCTTCCTGCTTCCACCTGACCCACAACTGATAACTCATAGGCGCATTCTGATTTTGGAGATAAAATTCGATCCAAAAACTTGCCACCCAAGGTCACCTTGGTTTCAATGGCCTCTTTTTCTTCATGACCTTCTTCCAGACTCCACAAGATTTCCTGACCACGCTCATCATTTTTCAGAAAATGCTCTAGCGCTGCCAAATGCACACAGTAGCCCCTCTTTTGAAAAAAATCACAGGCACAAAAAACCAAATCATCCTCTAAACTATAGCGCAGTTCTTCTTCTGCAACGCGAGCGTAGAGCCGATTGTTCTTTTCCTTGATGATATCAACCTTACCAGTTTCATAAAGGGCAACACCTTCGATACGAACTTTCCCCGGAATCAATTTAGCCATATTTTCACCTTTACCTTATCTGTTTATTATACCATATTTTCGCCTATGAAAATAGCCTTCTAGGAGGACTTTTCTCCTAGAAGGATGGATTTTTAACGTTTGGCAAAAGTCGTCACAATCCGCTGACAAACTTCTTGCAGTAGGGATTTAGGCATGGCTACATTGAGGCGGGCATGGAGACTTCCTTCCTCTCCAAAATCCAAACCACGGTTGAGGATAACCTTGGCTTCATTTCTCAACAACTCTTGCAATGTTTCATCAGTCAGGTCATAGGCTGAAAAGTCAAGCCAAATCAAGTAGGTACCTTGCGGTTTCATGACCTTGATTTTAGTCTCTTTTCCAAATAGATCCACCACATAATTGATGTGATCTTCAAAGACTTGCTTGAGTTCCTCTAGCCAATCTTTACCGTATCGATAGGCAGCTTCTGTCGCCAAATAACCCAAGCCTGAAATTTCATGCTGATTATTGGCCAACAGGTGTTTCTGGAAAGCCAGTCTCAACTTAGGATTTTCAATGACTGCATAGGAATTTTTTGTCCCAGCGATGTTAAAGGTTTTAGTGGCACTGCTCAAGACGATAGCAAAATTTTTGAAGGCAGGATTGATGGTATTGAAAGACTGGTGTTTGTGACCAAAGAGGGTCAAATCTTGGTGAATCTCATCTGAAACTAACAAAACACCGTGTTTTTGGCAGAGTTGGCCAATCTTCTCCAACACTTCTTTTTCCCAAACACGTCCACCAGGATTGTGAGGGTTGCAAAGAATATAGAGTTTAACCTCCTCTTCCACCAAATCCTTTTCAAGTTGGTCAAAGTCAATCTCAAACAGACCATCCTTTTCCACCAAAGAATTGGTAATCAATCTGCGGTTGTTCAACTTGACACTGCGAGCAAAAGGTGGATAGACAGGCGTGTTAATCAAAACCGCTTCGCCTTCTTTTGTGAAAGCTTGAATAGCTGTTGAGATGGCAGGTACAACGCCCTCGATAAAGACAAGAGCCTCTTTGTCAAAGTGATAACCGTGTTGTGTGGCTTCCCACTTTTGAACTTCCTTAATTAACTCTTCACTGGCATAGGTATAGCCATAGACCAATTGATCAGCGTAAGTCTGCACAGCTTGGCGGATTTCAGGCAAGACTACAAAGTCCATATCTGCTATCCAAGCTGGTAGAACTTCACTATCCGTTTCTGTTTCTTTCCATTTATAGGTATGATGCCCTAAACGATTGGGCAGGCTTGTAAAATCATATTTTCTCATCTTTGTCTTATCCTTCTAAGGCTTGGCGCAAATCTGCAATCAAATCTCTAGCATCCTCAATTCCAATTGACAAGCGCAAGAGGTCATCTGTCAAACCATAAGAATGGCGTACTTCTGCTGGAATATCAGCATGAGTTTGAGTCGTTGGATAAGTAATAAGACTTTCCACTCCACCCAAACTTTCCGCAAAAGAGAAGACCTTGAGACTGTTCAAAATATGAGGAATGCGTGTTTCATCGGCTACTTTAAAGGAAATCATGCCTCCACGACCAGTGTAGAGAACTTCCTTAACTGCTGGAGAATCCTTCAAAAAGGCAACCACTTCTTGGGCGTTAGCTGTTGAACGCTCCATACGAAGAGACAAGGTCTTGAGACCACGAAGCAACTGGTAGCTGTCAAATGGGGACAAGACTGCCCCTGTTGTATTGAGATTGTAAAAAAGCTTCTCGTATAGTTCTAAACTATTGGTCACAACCACTCCAGCTAAGACATCATTGTGCCCTGCCAGATACTTAGTCGCTGAATGGAGAACAATATCTGCTCCATCTTCAATCGGACGTTGGTAGATAGGGCTATAGAAGGTATTGTCCACCACCACTTTGGCACCCTTAGCATGAGCCAATTTTGCTAGTTTTTCGATATCAAATTCCAACATTAAGGGATTGGTTGGGGTTTCGATATAGAGAACATCCACATCCTTTTCTAACTCGGCAATCAACTCTTCTTCTGTATTGGCATAGGTAAAATGGAAACGACCTTCCTGCTCCACTTGGTTAAACCAGCGAAAAGAACCACCGTAAAGATCACGCACTGCCAAGACCTTACTTCCTACTGGAAAGACGCTAAAGGCCAGTACAATAGCTGACATCCCTGAGCTAGTCGCTAGGGCATAGTCTGCTGACTCAATAGCCGCCAAGACTTCCTCAGCCTTACTACGAGTTGGATTTTTAGTGCGCGTATAGTCAAACCCAGTAGATCGACCAAACTCTGGATGCTGATAGGTCGTTGAAAAATGGAGCGGTGTCACCAATGCACCTGTCGCTTCATCTGACTTAATGCCCGCCTGGGCCAAAATTGTGTTAATGTGTAATTCCTTGCTCATACAATACCTCCAAATCTATAGTAACTATTGTACCACTTATTTTCATCAACTCATTTTCTTCTTTTCAAGAGCTAGCTATAGTTTCAAACTATATAAAAAGGGAGTTTTTCCTGCTCCCTTTAATAGACTATAAAATGGTGAATCTCAAAAGACACCTTCACTCTATCATTTGCTCCTGCACAAAACGAGCATAACGCTCATGATTTTCCAGTAGTTCCTTATGAGTTCCTGAGCCAGTGATTTTCCCCTCCTCTAAGAAGAAAATACAATCCACATCTTTTACCGTTGACAAACGATGCGCTATAATCACAACTGTCTTCTCCTTTAGTACAGAATAGAGGCTACTGATAATCGCATACTCAGAATCCGCATCAAGATTAGCAGTGGCTTCATCAAATATAAGAATTTCAGCATCTTTTAAGTAGGCTCTAGCTATTTGAAGTCTTTGGCTTTGTCCCCCTGACAAGAGTCGTCCGCGTTCACCAACCTCAGTATCTAGTCCCTCTTTCATGGAGCGAATCTCATCACCTAGTGATACTAAGTCTAGCACTTTCATCAATTCATCATCAGTTACTAAGCGATTCAAACCGAGACAAAGATTGTCACGAATACTGCCAGATAAGACTGCATTATTTTGTGAAACCCAAGCGATTTTACTTCTCCATTCTTTTAAGTTAAAATCATATATACTTGATTGCTCCATTAGAATATCTCCTGAAAGCGGTTTATAAAACCGCTCTAACAAACGCACAATCGTTGATTTTCCTGATCCAGATGGTCCAACAAAAGCAATTTTTTGCCCCTTGAAAATGGAGAAAGTAATATCCTTTAAGACAGGTCGATTTTCATCATAACCAAAATAGACATGGTTAAAATTCAACCCTTGTCCTGATACCGATTTTCCTCCCTCAAATTTTTCTTTAGGAACTGCAAGCAAGTTCTCCAGTGCAACTGAAGATCCCTTACTCCTAGAATAAACAGTTACAAAATTAGCTATATTACTAATAGGATTAAGTAATTGAAAGAGGTAAATCAAAAACGAAACCAAGGTTCCCACAGATATATATCCTGCGCTGACCCGATAACCCCCATAGGTTAGCATCACAGCTATAGTCGCAAAGATAAATAAGAGAGCAAACGGGGTCTCAAAAGAAGTAATCCTATCTGATTTCAGTGAATTGTTTTGTACCCTTTCAATACAATTATCCAAAACATCCTGTACACTTTTCTCTGCTTGGTTAGTCTTAATTAATTCATGTTCTTGAATCTTTTCAGTCAATTGCCCTGTTAAAAATCCGATTTCCTCCTGTAAACGACGACTATACTTTTCACTGATATTGGAAAGGGGCAAGATAATAAACATCATACAAGGAAGAGTGATGAATAAAAGTAGAGAAAGATTCCAATCAAGACTAAATAAGACTATGATGGAACCAAGTACCATAACTAAACTCAAAATAATATTTGGGAAAGTCGTAATTAAAAACTCACGAATGACACTCGTGTCATTGACAATGGCAGAAGTCAACTCCCCACTTTGGCTCTTATCAAAGAAGGATTTCTCTGCATAAATCAACCCCTCTATCACTTTTTTCCTGATTTTTGCTATCTTTTTTTCACCCGATTGACTAAACAGATAGTAACCAATAGAAGAAAACAAGGCTTGACCAATAAAAATCAAAAACGATTGAAATACTTTGGAACCTATATTTTCAATAGAACTCCCATCTATTAAACCCTTTAAGATAAGGGGAAGCAACAAAGCAAGTAGACTAGACAGAACAAGGAAGAAACTCCCCATAATCACCTTAGTATCTACTCTTAATAATTTTAATTTCATAAATACTCCTTATAATATTTCAACGGATAAAGTCAGGAATAACTCAATTTGAGGATAAAATCTAATAAATCTTCCTATAACAAAACGCATAACATCTAGGATTTTATATACCTGATATTATGCGTTTTTAAGCACAAAGACTTCTTACACAAACTTATCTACAATTAGATTTTATTTGACATGTTTTGCCAATTCTTCTTGGGCTTTTTTATTAGATTCTTCTTTTTCTTTCAACCATTTTTCTCTGGCTTTTGCATATTCGTCTGTTGTGACAATCTTATCTTGTACTTTGAGGTATTTATATGATTCAACCCCTTTTGTACCGGTTAAACCATAGGCACCAGCAAATGGTACGGTTCTTCTCAATGATGGTGTTCCCCCACGCGAAACACTTGGAAGAACTAAAGAACTATCAATCAACCAAGCTTGAATATCAGCATATTTCTCATAACGTTTGGCTGGATCTTGCTCTTTATTAGCTTCTTCCAACATTTGAGTATAGACATCCAGTCCAACTGCCTTAGCCTTGTCATTGGCCTCACCAGGCTCTAGTCCAAGATTTTGCAGAAATCCTCCACTATTAGTATTAAAAATATCGAGATAGGTTGACGGGTCTTGATAATCAGGTCCCCAACCGCCATGATATAAATCATAATCTTTCTGAGCAGCTGTTTGAGCAAAGTAGCCTGAACTGTCAAACTCATCTGATGTTAATTGCTGAATGTCAATCACTACATTATCAGAACCTAAAACAGATTCAATTGATTGTTTGATAGAACTAACTCCTTGTATGCCCACTTTATCTGTTACTTCCACAGTCTTATCCAAGTGGATTGGGAATTGAACACCCTTTGCTTCGAGTTCTTTCTTAGCTTCCGCAAACTTAGCCTTGGCTTTCTCAGGATTGTAGTAAGGGTCTTGACCATCCGCAAAGTTGATACCTTGCCATTCCTTACCATAGTTGACCATCTTAGAGGCTACAACTTCACCAAAGTCTTTTCCCTTGATACTGACAAAGTTTGGAGGAACCACTAGGTTACGCAAAATCTTTGTTGCACCTTCTTTCCCTTCAGACTGAGCCCCATAAGATGTTCTGTCAAAAGCAAAATTGATAGCCTGACGGAAGTTTTTATTGAGAACTGCTTCCTGAGTCGATTTCTTTTCAATGTCACTTGTTTTAGAAGTATAATTGTAAGACTTCCTATCTAGGTTAAAATTAAAGAAATATGAAGTTGAATTTTGCATACTATAGATGATATTGTTTTTGTATTTTTCTTTAATCCCTTCATAGCTGGAGCTGTTAGGAAAAAGACGAGCCGTAGTATAAGCACCAGCTGTAAAATTACGTTCCAGTGATTCTTGGTCGCTACCATCATAGTAGGTCAATTTCACATCGTCTACAAAGACATTCTTAGCATCCCAGTAATTAGGGTTTTTCTTATATTCAATAGCAGATTTTGAGACAAGTGCTTTCATCAAGAAAGGTCCATTGTACAAAATACTAGATGGATCCGCCTTCCCAAAATCATCCCCTTTTGATTTCAAGAAATCTGCATTAACAGGAAAAAGTATCGTTGCGAGTGTTTTTGAATTCCAGTAAAGTTCTGGTTTAACCAAAGTATATTGAACCGTTTGGTCATCAAGTGCCTTGACACCAACAGTTGAAAAGTCGCTTGTTTTACCAGTGATATAGTCATCCAAACCAGCAACAGAGTCCTGCACTAGATACAAGGCTTCTGATTTTTTATCAGCTGCATATTGCAAACCTGTCACAAAATCCTGGGCAGTTACAGGCGCATATTCTTCTCCCTCAGAAGTAAACCACTTGGCATCCTTGCGAAGTTTGTAGGTATAGGTCAAACCGTCCTGAGAAACAGTCCAATCCTCTGCTAATGATGGAATAATATTCCCATATTGGTCATTTTCTAATAACCCGTCTACCAAATTTGCAACAATATCGGATGTTGCTGCGCGGTTCTCTGCTAGATAGTTCAAGCTAGATGGGTCACTTGAATAAACATAGTTGTATGTTTTTGTCGCCGTGCTAGAATTTCCGCACGCGCTCAATAAAACTCCTGTACCCAGGACAAGACCTGCCAAGGTTAGATATTTGCTCTTAGACTTTTTCATTTCCAGAACCTCCTGCTTTAAAGATTTGTTTTATTATACAACGTTTAGTTTGTTTAGTCAATGATTTTGTCCAAAAAAATCGAAAAAGGCCTCATCTTCTACTCTTAAAAGATAATTTTAGCTGTTTTGACGCTAAAAAAAGGAATAAGTTTCAAGTTCTCCTAAAAGATTGTTCAACTTATTCCTTTTATTTATAAATGCTATCTTAAGAAAACTTAAATTTTGCTCGCAACTGGGCAGCTTTGGCCTGTCCAATAACCTTATCTAAGAGACGAGTATAGAGACTCATGAATCCGTAGAGTCCACCCCCCATGGCACCGACAAGAGCTACATAAAAGAAGCTCCACAAACGTCCACTTGGTTGGAAGAAAAATCCTAACAGCCACTGGATGGTTCCTATTAACAGAAACATGACTAGGGTCAGCAAACTGATTAAAATGGTTCGCTTCACAATCACCTTGCGCTTAACACCCGTTACTTTACAAATATCCCGATACATCAAGACGTTAGGAATGATAAGAGCGATGGTTGTTGAAATCAAGGGACCATAACTGTGGAAAAGGGCGATGGTAGGCAGTTGCAAGATCAGCTTGGCAATAGAACCATAGATAAAATAGAGAACGGCCTTGCGGTTGCGGAACATGGCCTGAAGCATGGGGGACAAGACCATGTACAAGCCTAAAATAATAGACTGCAAAACTGCAAAGACAAATAAGCCCATAGCCAAACTGTCTGGCTTGCCATAGAAGACTGTATAAAGAGGTTCTCCTACCATAACCACTCCAACCGTTGCTGGTAGCAAGAACATAAAGAGTAGGGTGAGACTGTCCTGAACGAGACGAGAAGCTGCCTTCAAGTCCCCCTTGACATAGTTTTCTGTCAAAAGCGGCAAGCCTACACTCCCAATCGAAACCCCAACAGAAATCAAAATCATCGTGATTTTATTAGGATTGGCTGAGAAATAAGAAAACATGATAACCAAGTCCTCATTGCTGTAGTTGGTAAACCAGCTCATACTATTGATAAAGGTCAGCTGGTCCAAAATCTGGAAGAGCTGGATGGCAGACCCTGTCAAGATAAAAGGAATGGCTTCCTTAATGGTATCGATCAAAAGATGCTTGCTGTTAATCTTATCCCCTGTTTCAAGGACTCTTTTGAGTAAGCCTTCTTGGGCAAGGAAATAAATCAAAACTGCAAAACTAGCTACCATGCCGACAAAGGCAGCAAAGGTGGATTGGGTAACCGCTACTAGGTAATCTCCTGAACCAAGTTTCATAATGATAAAGGTTGCTAGGAGCATCCAGATAACACGAATGACCTGCTCAGCAATTTGGCTCATGGCATAAGGTTTGAGATTATTCATCCCTTGGAAAAATCCTCGGATAACACTCATAGACGGGAAAATCAAGACTCCCCAAGCCAAGCTTTGCATGATTGGGATCAAGTCTTTGCCCACGCCAGACAAGTCTGCTAGCCAAGGAGCAAAGAGATACAAAACTAAAGCAAAAACGAGGCCAAGTCCTGTCATAAATCCTAAAAAGCTCCGAATCAGGGCAAAGCTATGCTCTTCTTCTCGCATGGTATTGTACTTGGCAACTTGCTTGGCCACCGCAACTGGAATCCCTGCTGTTGAAACCAGCAAGAACCAGGCATAGATATTGTAGCCCATGGTAAAGAGACCATTTGCCGTAGCTGCATAAGATCCCATCCAGATGTACCATGGAATAATATAAATAGCCCCGAGTAGACGACTGATAAAGTTACTAGCCGTTAGCCAAGCAGTCCCCCGTAACATCTGGGCCTGCTGGTGATTGTTTTCGTGCGACATAGATTCCTCATTCAATTTTGATAACTAGGAAACACTCCTTATCTTCCATTATAAACTTTTCCTTGTTACTTGTAAATTTGCGACTTTCGGTTTACAATAGAAAGTATGATTAAGATTGAAACCGTATTAGATATATTAAAGAAAGATGGTCTCTTCCGCGAGATTATCGACCAAGGACATTATCACTACAACTACAGCAAAGTTGTTTTTGATAGCATTAGTTACGACAGCCGAAAAGTAAAAGAAGACACTCTTTTTTTTGCAAAAGGTGCTGCCTTTAAAAAAGAATACCTTCTTTCTGCTATAACACAAGGCTTAGCTTGGTATGTAGCTGAAAAAGACTACGAAGTCGGTATCCCTGTCATCATTGTGAACGATATAAAGAAAGCCATGAGTTTGATTGCCATGGAGTTTTATGGCAATCCACAGAAAAAACTCAAACTCCTCGCCTTTACTGGAACCAAGGGTAAGACAACAGCAGCCTATTTCGCCTATAACATCTTATCTCAAGGGCATCGACCTGCTATGCTCTCAACCATGAATACAACTCTAGATGGTAAGACTTTCTTTAAGTCTGCATTGACAACCCCTGAGAGCATCTACCTCTTTGATATGATGCATCAAGCTGTGCAAAATGACCGTACCCACCTCATCATGGAAGTCTCCAGTCAAGCCTATCTGGTCAAACGTGTCTATGGTCTAACCTTTGATGTGGGAGTTTTCCTCAATATCAGCCCAGACCATATCGGCCCGATTGAACACCCTAGCTTTGAAGACTACTTCTACCACAAACGTCTCTTGATGGAAAATAGCCGAGCAGTCATCATTAATAGTGACATGGATCACTTTTCTGTCTTGAAAGAACAAGTGGCAGATCAAGACCATGATTTCTATGGTAGCCAGTCGAGCCACCAAATCGAGAATTCCAAAGCCTTTAGTTTTTCAGCTACGGGTAAACTCGCTGGTGTTTATGACATCCAGTTAATTGGCCACTTCAACCAAGAAAATGCCGTTGCTGCTGGACTTGCTTGTCTCCGTCTCGGAGCAAGTCTTGAGGACATCAAAAAAGGTATCGCTGCAACCCGCGTTCCTGGTCGTATGGAAGTCCTCACCCAGAAAAATGGAGCCAAGGTCTTCATCGACTACGCCCACAACGGTGACAGTCTGAAAAAACTCATCAATGTGGTTGAAAGTCATCAAACTGGAAAGATTGCTCTGGTATTAGGTTCGACAGGAAATAAAGGAGAAAGTCGTCGTAAGGACTTTGGCCTCCTCCTCAATCAACACCCTGAGATTCAAGTCTTTCTGACTGCTGATGACCCTAACTATGAAGACCCAATGACCATTGCAGATGAAATTAGTAGCTACATCAATCATCCTGTTGAAAAAATTGCGGATCGCCAAGAAGCCATCAAGGCAGCAATGGCCATCACTGAACAAGAACTCGATGCTGTCATTATTGCTGGTAAGGGAGCAGATTGCTACCAAATCGTCCAAGGAAAAAAAGAAGCCTATCCTGGAGATGCAGTCGTAGCAGAAAATTATTTATAAGGATTGTAAAAAAAATCAAGGGAAAATGAAACCCTTGATTTTTTCCTATTCTTTAGTAAAAACGTTTTTCAAACCTTCAACGGCACCTTCTACAGCACCTTTAGCATCTTCAACTACTTCTTTTGCCTTAGCAACTGTTTTTTCAACAGCTCCTTCAAGTTCTGTCTTGCTGTCTCCAGTAACTTTACCAAAACCTTCTTTGACAGCGCCTGTTGCTTGTTCCAATTTGTTTTCAAGTGACATATGATTGTCTCCTTTAGTTTTATTCCGATATGTGTTATCGGTTACATTAGTATAAACTTATCGATAGATAAAGTCAAACAATGTGCTCAGAAAAAGCAATCACACTAAATAGAAAGTTAATCTCTCCTTGTCAAAATCGACAGCCAACTCATACTTTCCATCTTCATTTTGGACTATATAACCCAGGACAACTAAACTGTCCACAAAGATATCACGGCGTTTCTGCATCAGTTGATCTTTTTTGAGAAATTTTAGCAAAAAAGTTGTCATGTATTTGAGGGCATACTCAGGATTAACATCTCCTAAAATGTCATAAAGTTCCTGCTGTTTTTCTGTCAAAGGATACTGATGTTTGACCTTGTAGAAATAATTGGACAGGGTCATTTTTGATCTTGCAAAGTCCGTCTTTTCAACTAAAATAGCTGCATTGGTTTGATTGCATAATTCCGTCTCAAAACGCTGCTCCAACAAGGCTTGATAGACCGGACTAGCTTCTCTGACAAAAATCTCTTGATCCAGTTCAAGACTATCAAGTGATTCAAGCATAGGAAGATTGAGGTAATAACGCTTATTTTCCCGTAGAATCAAGCCTGCCTTTATATACTCTTCCATGAGTTTGTCAACTGCTACATCTGGAAACTTGGCCTTAATTTCCCGTAAAATCACATCATCATGCTGGTCCAGATAGCGGATCAATTCTCCAAAAAATGGCTGTCTCGTCAAACGAGATGGATTAAAAATCTGAATCATGAAGATTCCTTTCTTTACATTCTAACAGAGGCGATGCTGCCAACTGACTAGGATTGGTACCAGCTTGGTTCAGAGGAACAGGCAGACCTAGTTCTCTGTAATACTCTCTCCAAAAGTCACTAATCTCCTGCTCCCCATCCCTAAATTTCATGGGAATAGTTTCAAAAATGGGGAGAATTTCTGCCATGTACTGGGAACAGTAAAAACCAGCTCCATCTGGATAGAAAGAAGCATTGTAGGGAGCCCCTAGATGTTTGCAAGCTTTTTCCTTCACCGACTGGATATCCATTTCTGGGTAAACATAGAGGTCGTACAAGTGATTGGGCTCAAAGAAGTCTGCAGGTTCTTGACAGACAACACCAGCCTGTCCACTAGCGTGGTAAATCATCCCATCCAAATAAATGACAACATGGTTATAGTTGCCTGTGGAAGTCTGGATGGCCTGTCCCATATCTGACTCATCTCTCACAAAAATCAAATCGCCATTTGCTAACATGCTTCACTCCTAGAAAAAAAGGAGCCGAAACTCCTTTCGATATAAGGCAAACTAGACTTTCCGATTTTGAACTGACACCTAAAATCTTACGCATTAAAGCTTTCAGTCAATTGAGGTACAACTTGTTTCTTACGTGAAACGGCACCAGCAAGGAAGGCATGATTGTTTTCAAGTTTGAAGTTGAAGGCTGCTTCAACCTTATCCATGTTAGCACCAAGTGCTAGGATTTCTGAGTTTGAGTTGACTATATCTGTAATCATCAAGACAAAGTCAGAGTAACCGTTTGCTTCGTTAGCAGCTTGCATTGCAGCTTCAATTTCTGCTTGGCGTTCCAATACTTCAGCGATGTCCACTGTGTTTACTTGGGCAACACGGACATTATTTCCGTTCAATTCAAAAGTCTTAGCATCGATGTCAATCAATTCGTCAGCAGATTTGCTAGCCAAGTTTGTACCAGCTTTCAGCATAGCCAAGCCATACTCTTCCAAGTTTACACCAGCCAATTCAGCCAATTCAGGAGCAATAATCTTATCTGTTGGATGTGTTGTTGGTGATTTCAAAAGAAGGGTATCTGAAATCAAACCTGAAAGCATCAAACCAGCAATCTCTTTAGGCACAGCTACACCATGTTCTTTGAACATACGATAAACGATTGAAGACGCTGAACCAACTGGCTCCAAACGCATGTAGAGTGGGCTTGCAGTTTCAAAATTAGCCACACGGTGGTGGTCCACCACACCATAAACTTCTACTTCAGCGATATCTGATACAGATTGTTGGAATTCATTGTGGTCAGTCAAGATAACTTGCTCTGCTCCTTCTGCTTTGGCAGAAGTAATAACACGCGGTGCTTCTACACCAAAATAGTTCAAGACAAAGGCTGTTTCTTCATTTGGAGTTCCAAGAGCAACAGCTTCCGTATCCAAACCGTAAGCTTCTTTTGCAAGGTAGGCAAAGGCTACAGACGACCCGATGGCATCTGAGTCTGGATTTTGGTGACCAAATACTAGAATCTTATACATGATAATACCTCATTTTGTTTATTCTCTTTATTGTAGCATTTTTTTCGCTTTTTGACAAAAGTAAGAGGAGTCAAAGAACTCCCCGCTACTCTTCAAAATAACTGAGTAAATTTCTATCTTGATTTTCAGATAAAAATTGCTCCTTCTGTGGCCTCTTCTTACGCTTGAGAAGGGCTTCAGCTGACATGGCTTCTTCCTTACTGGCAAAACCTTGAGCATAGATGAGTTTGACTGGCAAGCGTGCTCGTGTGTATTTGGCTCCCTTCCCACTATTATGGACAGCGAGGCGTCTCTTCACATCAGTCGTATAGCCTGTATAGTAGGATCCGTCACGGCACTCCAGCACATACATATAAGCCTTATAATCCATAATAAATCTCTTCGAGTTCCGGCGTATAAGAGCCATCATCATTGTGGACAATGAGAGGTGGCAAGACCTTAAAGCCATTTGTCGAGCCATCCTTGATAGCCTCAATCAAAAGCATATTGGCTTCCTTTGCCCTCTTTGGATAAACAAACTGCAGGCGCTTAGGAGCTAGATTATGTCGTTGCAACATATCCAGAATGTCCAAGAGTCGGTCAGGACGATGAACCATAGCCAACCGTCCATTAGACTTGAGAATACTTTGGGCACTGCGACAGATTTCCTGCAAGTTGGTCGTGATTTCGTGGCGCGCCAAGAGATAATGTTCACTCTCGTTCAGGTTTGAATGAGGATCCACCTTAAAATAGGGCGGATTACACAAAATCATATCCACCTTACTTCCCTGGATATAAGCAGGCATATTTTTCAAATCATCACAGATGACCTCCATCTGCTCTTCCAAACCATTCAAACGGACAGAGCGTTCAGCCATATCCGCCAAACGCTCCTGAATCTCAACAGCCAAAATCTGTGCCTGAGTACGAGTGCTAGCAAATAGCCCTACTGCTCCATTTCCAGCGCAAAAATCCACTATCAAGCCCTTTTTAGGAAAACGCGGAAAACGTGACAAGAGAACACTATCCACCGAATAGCTAAAAACCTCTCTATTTTGAATGATTTTGATATCTGTCGAAAAGAGCTGGTTAATGCGCTCCCCTGATTTTAATAATTGTTCTTCTTCCATGTTTCTATTATAGCATATTTATATTAACATTACAAAAAATATAAATCTCTAAACTACTTCTTCTTTTTTAAATAGTGCAAGGCTTCTCTAGTCCAAATTGGCATCATTCGTTTAAGAGGCGCAAAGCCGTAGTTAAAACGGTCGCTTGAAAAGCGTCTCCGTCTAGGAAACTGGTGCTTTTCTTCCTCCAAAGTGCGGATAGAAAGACTTGCTTTCCCTGTAAATTCATCTAAATCCACTACCTGAACCTGAACCTCTTCATCGACTTTCAAGGCTTCATGAATATTTTCAATAAATCCTGTCCGAATCTCTGAAATGTGAATCAGCCCCGTATCACCCGTCTCTAGCTCAACAAAGGCACCGTAGGGCTGAATCCCTGTAATACGCCCCTTTAGCTTATCACCGATTTTCATCTTAGTCCTCGATTTCAATTGTTTCAATCACGACATCTTCAACTGGCTTGTCCATCGCCCCCGTCTCAACAGCAGCAATGGCATCCAAGACAGCGTAAGATGCTTCATCAGCTAACTGTCCAAAAACCGTGTGACGGCGGTCTAGGTGAGGTGTCCCACCTTGGTTAGCATAGATTTCTGCGATCGGTTCTGGCCAACCACCACGAGCAATTTCTTTCTTAGAATAAGGCAAATGTTGATTTTGCACGATAAAGAACTGGCTACCGTTGGTATTTGGACCTGCATTGGCCATAGAAAGGGCACCACGGATATTGTAAAGTTCTTCTGAGAATTCATCCTCAAATGATTCGCCGTAGATGGACTCGCCACCCATACCAGTTCCAGTTGGGTCTCCACCTTGGATCATAAAGTCCTTGATAATACGGTGAAAAATGACACCATCATAGTAGCCATCTTTTGAAAGAGATACAAAGTTAGCCACTGTTTTAGGAGCATGCTCTGGGAAGAGCTTGATACGCAAGTCCCCGTGATTGGTCTTAATAGTCGCGATAGGACCTTCTACTGTTTCAATGTCTACTTGTGGGAAATGCAATTCTTTTTCTACCATACCAAATCCTTCTAAGGCATCAAAAATGCCATCTTCTTCTAGTGTTTTTGTTATATAATCTGCTTTTTCTTTGATGTTATCATGAGAAATTCCCATTGCAACGCTGATTCCAACATAATCAAAGAGTTCCAAGTCATTCAGCCCATCTCCAAAAACCATAACGTTGTCTGGTTTCAAGCCAAGGTGTTCCACAACCTTTTCCACACCCGTCGCTTTGGAGCCTGAAATCGGAACAATATCAGACGAATGTTGGTGCCAACGAACCATGCGAAGTTTATCTGAGAGACTGTCAGGTAAGTGTAAGTCATCTCCCTTATCTTCAAAAGTCCACATCTGATAGATGTCTTCTTTCTCATGGAAATCTGGATCCACATCTAAATCAGGATAAATTGGATTGATAGCCTCACTAATCATATCGGTGCGAGTCGACAACTTGGCAGCATGACTCCCAACCAAACCATACTCAATTCCCTCTTGCTTAGCCCAAGAGATATACTCCTCAACATCAGACTTCTCAATCTGATGTTGATAAATGACCTGACCTTTTTTATCTTCAATATAGGCACCATTTAAGGTTACAAAAAAGTCAGGCTTGAGTTCACGAATTTCTGGCACGACACCAAAAATCCCTCGTCCAGAAGCAATACCTGTCAAAATTCCTTTCTCACGTAATTGCTTAAAAACAGCTGGGATTGAAGCCGGAATAAAACCTGTCTTGGAATTCCGCAATGTATCATCAATATCAAAAAAGACAATCTTGATCTTCTTTGCCTTATATCTTAATTTGGCATCCATCTCACTACCTCTTTCAATCTAACTCTTTCCATTATACCATAAAGTAGCTAAATCCCCTATTTTCAAAGAAATTCGCTATCTCTTATTCGAACTTCTTGGATAAGTACAGAACTAAATCATCATTATTTTGAATAGTAGCATTCATTTCCAAGGGTTGATTTCGCCCGACTTTATCACTTAA
>NZ_VMLA01000097.1:0-947 GCF_013276425.1 Streptococcus sp. 3874
GAATTGTGGACGGTAGTTGTTGAAGAATGGAGTGTGACGTCCACCCTCTTCTTTAGTAAGGATGTAGACTTCACCTTTGAATTTAGTGTGTGGGTTGATTGAACCTGGTTTAGCGATAACTTGTCCACGTTCGATTTCATCACGTTGAACACCACGAAGAAGGACACCTACGTTATCTCCGGCAAGACCTTCGTCAAGTTGTTTACGGAACATTTCAACACCAGTAACAACTGCTTTTTGAGTTTCTTCTTTGATACCAACGATTTCGATTTCGTCGTTGACTTTAACGATACCACGGTCGATACGTCCTGAAGCAACTGTACCACGTCCAGTGATTGAGAATACGTCTTCGACTGGAAGAAGCAATGGTTTGTCAGTGTCACGTTCTGGTTCTGGGATGTACTCATCAACTGTGTTCATCAATTCCATAACGATGTCTTCGTATTTAGAGTCACCTTCAAGAGCTTTAAGAGCTGAACCTTGGATAACTGGAAGATCGTCACCTGGGAAGTCGTATTCTGACAATAGGTCACGGATTTCCATTTCAACCAATTCAAGCAATTCTTCGTCGTCTACCAAGTCAACTTTGTTCATGAAGACGATAAGGTGTTTAACACCAACCTGACGTGAAAGAAGGATGTGCTCACGAGTTTGTGGCATTGGTCCGTCAGTTGAAGCTACTACAAGGATAGCACCGTCCATTTGAGCGGCACCAGTGATCATGTTTTTAACGTAGTCCGCGTGTCCTGGAGCGTCGATGTGAGCGTAGTGACGTTTTTCAGTTTCGTACTCAACGTGCGCAGTGTTGATTGTGATACCGCGTTCGCGTTCTTCTGGAGCAGCATCGATAGACGCATAGTCTTTAGGTTGGTTAACTGATGAAGGCAAGCGACGTGCCAAAACAGTTGTGATAGCTGCAGTTAGGGTAGTTTTACCGTGGTCAACGT
>NZ_VMLA01000098.1:0-5270 GCF_013276425.1 Streptococcus sp. 3874
CTGCCCTAGGCTAGATAGATGAATTGTCATGGAGCAACACCTTATCCAAAAGCTCTTCTATCATTTCGAGATTGAGAGATTGAAAAAAACTTACTTCAAGCTTGCCAATACGAATTTTAAGCAGAATATCATTTCTCTTTTTAGAATCAAAACGACGAGATTGTGGAATCTCTACAGGAACAATAGGTTGTGGCATTTAAATATCCTCCAATAGTTTTACTTTACTAATAGTATACAGGAGGTCTTCCATGAATGATAGATACCTTGTTATGACGCGCTTACGAACTTTAAAAAATAAATAAAACTCTTGAAATATCTGGATCTGTATGTTAGAATAATTTTATCGGATAAGGTTCATTAGAACACCAAAGCCCCTAACTACTGCCATAGTTAAGGGGTGTTTTGGTATATTCTACAGGAATAGAAAAAGACCCTCTAAACTTTGTAGAGAGCCTTAAAAAATCAAAATAAAAAGATACCCCCCAGCACATAGGAATGCTCAACCTTTCAGTCTACCCCATTCTGGGACCCAGCGTTTATCCTTCACAAGTTATCTTATTGAGTCCATTATATCACACTTATGGAAAATGTAAGAAATTTGTATAGTATTTTTAAATGAATTGATGAAAAATCAAATACCTTTCAGAACTAAGGAACTTTAAATAATAAATAAAACTCTTGAAATATCTGGACCTGTATGTTAGAATAAAATCGATAGGCAAGGTTCATTAGAACACCAAATCCCTTAACTAGTTCGATAGTTAAGGGGTGTTTTGGTATATTCTACAGGAATATATAATCCTAGTTTTCTAATTTGCTCTTTGATTTTTGTTGAGTATAAACATTTTAACAAAAAAGTTAGTCTTTAATAAAAGAAGCGATATAGTGATATTAGAAATTCTCTTGTAATTCTGATATGTCTGCGTATTTTTCGTAAGTTACCTGTTTAGTAATCAGATGTCAGTTAAGGGCTTGATGTTTTATAAAAGAAAATTATGGAGGAAGGGAAATCCGACTTTATAAACTAAACTGTAAAAAACGGCAAATTTGACAAATGAATAAGAAAAAAATAAAAAGCAACTGTTTTTATTAAAAAGATTGCTTAATAGTTAGATTGGAGGGAAGAAAAATATGAAAAATTTAAGTCAACGACTTGTTGATAAAAGTGTTGAGGCCTTTATTATGGGGCTGGAAATTTACAACAAGCCTACAATCAAATATCGTATTGAAGGATTCAGTTTTTTCATATGTAATGCTTGGGAGTTGATGTTGAAGTCTGAAATGCTAAATAGAAATCTATCAATCTATTTTAAGGATAATCCAGATAGAACTCTCAGCCTTGAAAATGTTATCAAGAAAATTTATTCCGATGATAGTACACGAATTCGACTAAATCTGGAGCGTATTATTGAGCTTAGAAATATCAGCACACATTATATTACAGAGGATTACGAACTAAAGTACGCTCCACTATTTCAAGCGTGTGTACTTAACTATGTCAATGAACTTCAGAGATTTCATGGTAGAGACATCACTGAGACCATTGCACAAAATTTCCTAACTATATCAGCAAGTTATGAGCCTCTGACAAATGAACAAATCAGACTAAAATACCCAGCGGAAATTGCAGAAAAGTTTATTCAGCAAGCAAATGCTATAGATGTTCTTGTTTCTGAGTATAATTCAGATAAATTTGCAATCGGTGTAAAACAAAACCTATACATCACAAAGAAAAAGTCTGAAGCTGACTTCGTTGTCTCAATTGCAAATCAATCTCCCTCTCAAGTAGCAATAGTAAAAGATTTAAAAGATCCATCAGAGACTCACAAATATTCATACGGGAATATCATCTCAGTTGTAAATGATCGATTAAACAAGAAGAATATCAAATTAAATTATAAATCTGGTTTCAATCAATATGTTCTAACCTTAATCATTGATTTCTATTCAATAAAAACTGACGAGAAATTTGCATATTGCCATAAAATAGGTAAGTCTGAGCACTATACCTATTCACAGCAATTTGTTGACTTTATCATTACAGAAATAGAAAAAGACCCTCTAAACTTTGTAGAGAGCCTTAAAAAATCAAAATAAAAAGATAACCCCAGGCACATAGGAATGCTCAACCTTTCAGTCTACCCCATTCTGGGACCCAGCGTTTATCCTTCACAAGTTATCTTATTGAGTTCATTATATCACACTTATGGAAAATGTAAAGAAATTTGTATAGTATTTTTAAATGAATTGATGAAAAATCAAATACCTTTCAGAACTAAGGAACTTTAAATAATAAATAAAACTCTTGAAATATCTGGGCTTATATGCTAGAATGTAGTTAATGGATAAGGTTCATTAGAACACCAAATCCCCTAACTAGTGCCATAGTTAAGGGCTTTTTTGACGTATCTTAGCGATTTAACGGGTGTTGATAGGCTAGTCAGTCGGTCTACTTCTTACCATCTAGCCATTTGCAAACGAAATACAAGATGATTCCAGCTATGACGTCTGCTATAATAGTAAGAGCGAGCTCTGGGATAAGGCTCATTAGTTTCACCTCCTCTCACGAACCCATAGGAACGTAATCGGTAACCGATGACAAAAGTATTATACCACACTAAATTTAGATCATCAAGGTCACTTAATGCTTGAACTATTGTAGATTATATGCTAGAATATAGTTAATTGATAAGGTTCATTAGAACACCAAAGCCCCTAACTATTGCCGTAGTTAAGGGCTTTTTTGACGTATCTTAGCGATTTAACGGGTGTTTATAGGCTAGTCACTCGGTCTACTCCTTACTATCTAGCCATCTGCAGACGAAATACAAGATAATTCCAGCTATAACATCCGCTATAATAGTAAGAGCGAGCTCTATGATAAGGCTCATTAGTTTCACCTCCTCTCACGAACCCATAGGAACGTAATCGGTAACCGATGACAAAAATAGTATACCACAATAAATTTATATCATCAAGGTCACTTAATGCTTGAAATATAGGGTCTAGGCGACAAAGTCTTTAAAATCAGAAAAACGTATAGTATCAGATGTATAAAAGCTTGATGTTATATCAATTAAAAAAGTGGATAGGAAAGTTTTCTGATTATCAGAATTCCTTCCTATCCACTTTTTGAAGATTGTAAGTTAACCTTAGTTTATATAGAATCAGCTTATTTGTTTTATTTATTAAAACCTTGCAAAGCCTTTTGGCGTTCTTCCACTTGACCTTTAGCATCCAATTTATTGCCAGCGTAGACAGCTGTTTCCCATGATCCGTACATTGGATTTGGGAAGATGATGAATTTTTCACCGAATTCTTTTTGCAATTCTTCAAGTTGTTTATCACGGTCAGATTCAGAAATCTTCGAAAAATCTGCAAAGTCTACGAGGTTATCACCAAATAGTAATACTAGATTAGTTTTCTCTTGAACTGCTTGGCGACGCCCTTCTTTGGATTTTACACCACTTTCTAAGAGCATGAGGTGATCACGCCCTTGTACAGGGATTCCTTCGTTTTCTAGATTTTTAATCGTAGCATCTATTTGATTAACTGAGCGGTCAGAAATATAGTAAATTTGGATGCCGTTTTGATTGGCAAATTGAAGAAACGTCTTGGCTCCTGGGACGGCTTTTGCTGCAGCTTTTTGAACCCAAATATCCCAATTTTCAGGTGTGAATGCTGTTCCGTCTTTGATATTTTGAACTTGATAAGGACTATTATCTAAGACTGTTTCATCTAAGTCCAAAATGATTGAATAAGGCTTGTCTGATTCTGTTTTCAGTAATTCCTTTAGACGATCTGTGGCAACATTATAACCTTGTAGATACAAGGCTTTGGTTTCAGCTGATTTTTGATACCAAAGGGTTGACATAGTATTTTCTCTTGACCGTAGTTGGTCATATGTCATTGTAATCTGATTATCAGATGAGCTCTTATTGCTTGTCTGTGTTTCTGTAGACTTTGTTGCACAACTAGATAATAAGACGACAGATGCAAGTGCAGAAAGGATTGTAACAGTAGTTTTTGCTGATTTCATGAAATATCTCCTATTCATTAATTTCATAAATAGTATAGCACGAGAGAAAAGTTAAGGCAAGTCATTCTCTGACTATGGATGAAGATTCTATAGAAGTTAATGCAGTGAAAAAAAGAGATTACTAACTTGAAATGCAGTTTCACCTCTAATTATTGACATTTCAGGAAAAATCGCAGTAAAAACGGCACAGCCTTCTTTAAATGTGATATAATACTAGAAAAATACTTGTGGAGGTTCCATTATGGCAATATTTTTCATGATTTTTCTGATTGTTTGTGTGCTCCTATTGGTGATAGTCACACTGAGTACAGTTTATGTGGTTCGTCAGCAGTCGGTGGCGATTATTGAACGCTTTGGGAAATACCAAAAGGTTTCCAACAGCGGTATTCATATTCGCTTGCCTTTTGGGATTGACTCGATTGCAGCACGCATTCAGTTGCGCTTGCTGCAAAGTGATATTGTGGTTGAGACCAAGACCAAGGACAATGTGTTCGTGATGATGAATGTAGCGACTCAGTACCGTGTCAATGAGCAGAGCGTGACAGATGCCTACTATAAACTCATGCGTCCAGAATCTCAGATTAAATCTTATATCGAAGATGCTCTTCGCTCTTCTGTTCCCAAATTAACCTTGGACGAATTGTTTGAGAAAAAAGATGAGATTGCCCTTGAAGTTCAACACCAAGTAGCAGAAGAAATGACCACTTACGGCTACATTATCGTGAAAACCTTGATTACTAAGGTGGAGCCAGATGCAGAAGTTAAGCAATCCATGAATGAAATCAATGCGGCGCAACGCAAACGGGTCGCAGCGCAAGAATTGGCAGAAGCCGATAAGATTAAAATTGTCACTGCAGCTGAAGCCGAAGCAGAAAAAGACCGCCTTCATGGTGTGGGGATTGCCCAACAACGTAAGGCGATTGTGGATGGATTGGCAGAATCTATCACCGAACTCAAGGAAGCCAATGTTGGCATGACAGAAGAACAAATCATGTCCATCCTTTTGACCAACCAGTATTTGGATACCTTGAACACCTTTGCCTCTAAAGGAAATCAAACCATCTTTTTACCAAATACTCCAAATGGTGTGGATGATATCCGTACACAAATCTTGTCAGCTCTTCGCGCTGAGAAGAAATAATAGACTAAAGAGCTTGGCAACAGGCTCTTTTTGCATTGCGTTTATTAAGAAAAACAAAAAATATTGATATACATTTATACTCAATGAAAA
>NZ_VMLA01000099.1:0-4935 GCF_013276425.1 Streptococcus sp. 3874
AACAAAGCCAGATTAGTAAAATTGAGAGAGGGCATTTCATTCCCTCCGCAGACCTTTTGTTCAAACTCTCCCAACGACTCGAAGTGCCATTAGATTATTTTTTTAATGAACAAATTGAAATTAAATCTAACCTCTCTAATTTCAAGCAATTATCTGCTCGACTATTAGATGACAGAAATTATGACAATTTGGAATATATTTATAGAATAGAGATTGAACGAAGTACTTTTCTAACACTAGAAGACCGAACTTACCTTGAATGGATTAAAGCTATTATTGACTTCTATCAATATGACAGTAAGTGTGAGGCAATTTCTTCATTGGAAAATATATTATTAAAAGTCTCTTCAAATACTCTGATTTATTTAAAGGCGTTGAATACTCTATCTAATTTCTATTCCTTAGAGGGTCGTGAACAAGAATATGAGGCAAACTACTCTCATTTGATGGAGTTATATCAGACAAAAAATTTTGAGCATCAAGAGTTTTTATTTGGCTACATCAGAGTTCGTTACAACTACGCTCACTACCTAGTGTCAAAGGAAAAATATAACGAAGCCATCCAAGAAGCTCTTGAGACGATTGAACTCTGTAAACAAAGACAGACAAGCTACCAACTGGCTCCTCTACTTATTCTTGTAGGAAATGCTGGAGCCAAATTTCTAGACAAAGAACAAGTCAAAAATTATTATATAGAAGCAAGAGAGTTATGTAAGATTTATAACAATCCTTTCTCTGTGAAAATCGCAAGTTTTTCCCACCTTTTCTCAATACTGAAACAACATCTTTCCAGAACTTCAATAATTTCTTTTTGTGTTAAATCATTATTTAACTAAATCTTTGGAGGCAATACGTTTTCAAAGCTACTTTTTACCATAGATTTTGAGCTTTCAACACATATTACTAAGCCAAAAATGCTCTAAATTTTTGAAATTCTAACAAATTCCACTCAACTTTATCATCATATTTGACTTTCACAATATCTTTCTCAAAATAACATGGAATAAAGATAGTTTTCTTTTGAAACGGGTTCAGAAGTAACCGTATCAAGTGCTAATAATGCTTGAGTTAATTTACAAGAACCTACTCCAGTAAAATGATCCTATCACATTGCCGTGCTTGCTCCATGTTATGCGTAACAATCAAAATTGTTTTACCAAATTGATCTCTCAAAGTTCGAATCAAATCGAATGCTTTTTGAGACATTTCAGGATCTAACGATCCGGTTGGTTCATCTGCTAGGACAATATCTCCGGGCTTTAAAATAGCTCTCACAATCGCAATTCTCTGCTGTTCACCTCCCGATAATTCATTGACTTTACTATTTAACCGATTTTGTAGACCAACAAATTCTAGCGTTTCCTTGATTCTCTGCTCTTTCTCCTGTCTAGAGAAATTCGAAAAAGTCATGGCAAGCATCAGGTTATCTTTCACACTAGATGTAGAAATGAGTGCATTGGATTGAAAAAGATAGTTGATGACATTCCTTCGATAATGAACTGCTGATTGCGAATTTACCTTAGGCAAAACTTTTCCGTTGATTAGGATTTTACCACTGTCAACAGTATCCAATAGTCCAATCATATTGAGGATAGTCGATTTTCCAGAACCAGAAGGTCCTACTAAAGCTACAAATTCATTTTCCTCAATATCAAAGCTTAAGTCTTTGAAAATTTCTCTTGAACCAAATTGTTTTGATACATTTTGTACTGAAATTCTAGACATGAGATTACTCCTTAAATGATTGTATGATACTCTCTCCTTCTTTACGGAACAAACTGAAGTAAAGAAGCATTATCTGAAAAGCAAATGTAGCTAGTGTCATGACTATTCCCAACTTAGAACCCACCAAGATAGAAACGATTAGTTCCATCACAGAAAAACTAATAATGAGAGAAACCACACCAATATATCTTTTCCATGGTGAGAATCCCATAAAGTATTGAACATACAATTTTTCTTCAAATAACAAGCGGTACATTAAGACAAAACTCCAGAAAATAGCCATCATCGTAATGATGATAATCGCTATAATCGTGCCGAAAAGATAAAATGTATAACTCAGATCTTTTTGAAGACCATTGATAAAGTTCTTGACAGTTGTAAAACTCAACCGATTATCCGTTAAATCTGGAAATTCTGTTTCTAAAACGGACACTACCTGTTCCATTGTTTCCCTATCACGAATCTTCAAAAGACCATTATAGCCGCTGACAACTAAGTTTGCCGACTCCATGAAATATAGATTCTCTGGTGTTGAGACAAAAATAACTGGATTCTCACTAGTTGTACCATAAGAAATGGAATCTGACCAAGTAAATATTGGTCGAGACGGTTGGTAAACCTTGAACATAAATTTCGGATTTTCTGTGAAATTAGTTTGTAAATCTCCCGGTTTTACAGTGACACTTTCCTGTAAATAAGCCTTCATCGCCTCAAGTTCTTCTGTATTGAGCGTGTTAGGTAGAAGATAAAGTCGAGTACCATTCCTCATCTCTAGCAACTCCTCATCACTTAGGGGAATACCTAACTCTTGCAGGTAATTATAGGAGAATTTCAAATACCAAAATGGTTTTTTAGGGACATGTTGGTATGTCCCATAGACTGCATCAAGGTACTCCTGATTAAGAAATTTTCCTTGGGCAATATAGACACCTGGAAGCTCAGATATACGCTGGTAAAAGTTATACATACTACGCTCAAGGGAATTTGTAGTTCCTGCATATGTACCTACATCATCTCCCTCAACAAAGCTGGAGATAACGTACATATCTTCAACATTTTTCCACTCCCTAGATACTTTCATATTATCAATAAACTGATTCGTTGGAGCATCTAAAGAGTAACTGACTGCGATTAACAAACCAGCTACCAAGGTATAGAATAACAAGCAGGTTACCATTAAAGGCTTCATTGGTAATCGTTTATGAATTGCGGCTAATGGAGAAACCGAATAAACAATAATCGTTGGAATAATGAATATCAATAGTAGCAACAAGACTGAGAGGCTGACTCCAGCAAAAACTAGAATAAACGATGATAAACCAAAACTAGACCAGCCTGACAACAACCAACTACATAAAGAGATAATTGGAATAATGTAGATTGAAAATAGTAGAGAATTTTTGAAAAAAGCAGACCATAATTCTTTTCTATCCCATCCTAAAAGAATCAATGTTCCGAAATGTTTAAAGGATTGAAGAACACAGATTAAGAATAGAATCAGTAAAATGAAGGCATTTACTAAGATGCTGATAGCAAGTATTATTCCCCAAATTCCCTGATCAGTACTACTTCCAAAACTTTCTTTTGTCAAATCCTCAACAGAAATACCTGACATCTTTGAAAGATGCAACAGAAAGTTATCTCTTGAGACAGCATCGTGGAGACCATTGATATGGTATATCCCATTGATCGTATTAGTGTTTTGAAAAGTATAATCTAATCGTTCAATGACTACAGGTGTGCTAAATAATAAATCTGGAAGCTCGTAAAGCATATTATTTGAGCCTTTGTCAAGTCCAATAGTCATACTATTATCACTATGAGATAATAAATCTGCAAATTGTTGTTGTGAGACTACTATTTTACCCGTACTTTCAAAATCTGAAAAACCAGCAGAGCTGCCAAGGATGTCTATATAAATCCTATTTAGACCTTCTCCTGTATCACTACTTTCAGAACGTTTTGTCCATATGGACAAGTCACTCTGTTCTAAAAAATAATTAAATACATCTTGTGATTGCTCTTCTGTTAACTTCTGAAGATAAACTGTTACAGTTTCGGAATGATGATTATAACTCTGCCATGACTGTTGATACTGTAAACCTGCTAAAAAAATTGCCACCAGAGCAAGTAAGACACTCTGGATGGCAATCAAAAACAGGATTAAGTATTTCATTTTACCTAATAACATGTTTTTGTATGTCATAGGTACTTACCTACAATTCCAGTAACATTCAGCTGTAGCAGTTCCGATGAATTTAGAAACACGTGCTTCTACTCCAGGTGATTGCCAGCCTGAGAATGCCCCGTTAGCAGTTGCTGAGTGTTCGTAAACACTAGACTGAACATTTGAATAGCTCCAAAGGCCAGCAGTACGACCATAATCCCAATAAACTGCAGTACCTTTATACCAAACTGTTGCAGCTGAAACAATCGAACCACCTGCACCAGCTAAAGTCAGTGCAAGTAAAGATGTTGTAATTATTTTTTTTATGCTTTTCTTCATCGTAAAGCCCTCATTTCTTTCACTTAAAATCTAACAATAACAATGACTGCATTTAGAAATATCAACAAATCATACCCTAGTACATCGGAATCCCTTCTTTCTAATTAAAAATTAGATAAAACAGAAATACTATATAGTTAATAGTATTTTCATCATTTAATCAACTAATCAGCCTTCCCAACATCAAGACCATTGGACTTCTTTTGCGATTGCACTCGAATCTCCAATTGTTTATTCTTCTGAATAAACTGTTGGTAAGGAATTGTATTACTAAACATAAAAACACCTAGCAATGCAAATGTAACTAATTTTTTAATTCCACGTTTTTTTCTCATGCAATGAAACCCCTTTCTTTTTTATTCTAACAGATATATTTTATTTAGTCAAGTATTTTTATGTAATTTTTAACTTTTTTTTTTGTTTATTACCATAAAGAATTATTTATTCCTTTAACTTGCTATTTTGAACTAAAAATTTTATAATGAAATTAAGCAAATAGGAAGGTTTATTATCTTTAATGAATACACTCGCAGAGAAATTCAGATTGAAAAGAAAAGAGTTGAGACTCTCCCAACAAACTCTTGCAGAAGGAATTTGTGAACAAAGCCAGATTAGTAAAATTGAGAGAGGGCATTTCATTCCCTCCGCAGACCTTTTGTTCAAACTCTCCCAACGACTCGAAGTGCCATTAGATTATTTTTTTA